>SVNI01000020.1 GCA_015066975.1 Ruminococcus sp.
TAATTCCGGCAATTAAGGAAAAAATTAACATTCCGTTAGTTGCCGATATTCATTTTGATTACAAAATCGCCCTCGAAGCCGCTGCCGCTGGTGTCGATAAAATCAGAATCAATCCCGGCAATATCGGAAGCATGGACAGAGTAAAACAAGTCGCACAGGTCTGTCGGAAAAAGAACATTCCCATCCGGATAGGCGTGAATTCCGGTTCGCTGGAAAAAGAACTGCTTGCTAAATATGGTTCTCCGACTCCTGAAGCTCTCGTGGAAAGTGCGCTGAATCATGCGGCTATGCTCGAAAAATTTGATTTCAATGATATTGTGATTTCTATCAAGTCTTCTGATGTCAACCGCATGATTGACAGTTACAGATTAGCATCTGAAAAATGTCCCTATCCGCTTCACTTAGGAGTTACCGAAGCCGGAACGGAACGCATGGGATTAATCAAGTCTGCAATCGGCATCGGTTCGCTTCTGCATGACGGCATCGGCGAAACTATCAGAGTTTCTCTCACGGATGACCCTGTCAGAGAAATCAAGGCGGCAAAGGATATTCTTAAGAGCATCGGCAGGCGCGGAGGGGTGCAGATTGTGTCCTGTCCGACATGCGGAAGAACGCAGATTGATTTGATTTCTCTGGCCAAACAGGTGGAAGAAGCTGTCGAAGATATTCAGAAAGATGTCAAGATTGCCGTCATGGGCTGTGTGGTGAACGGTCCGGGCGAAGCCCGTGAAGCAGATATCGGAGTTGCCGGCGGAAATGGCATCGGAATCCTGTTCCGGCACGGCGAAACGCTCCGCAGAGTGCCCGAAAATGAAATTGTTCCGGCTCTGCTCGAAGAACTCGAAAAACTTTGATTTATTTTCTTATTGGGGGTTGACGTATGGCAAACGCTACTATTTTGGAATTCCTGAAACAATATCTGGAAGATATTCCGCCGTCCGTGCAGACGGGTGTGATTGAAAATATTCTCTATGATGAGGGAAAATTACAGAACATCACGTTCGTGACGAAATTTTCTGCTGTCGTGCCGTTTGCGGATATTATCCGTTTCGAGCAGGTGACGGCACATGTGCTTCAGGTGCAGAGTTTCCGGCTGGACTGCCGATATGACCCTGAATTGTTCACAATGGAAAGTTATCCCACCGCAGTCGAAATGCTCAAAAGAGAACTGCCGATTATCAACGGCTTTCTTAATAACGCAGATGTCAGATTTGAAAATGATGTGCTGGATATTACGATTCATAACGGCGGACTGGAAATTCTGAATAAATTTCATTTTCATCAGAAGTTTGCGGAATTTGTACAGAAACATTTTTCCAGAGCAATTACAGTCAATTTGCAGGGGGATGATGTCATCACCGAAGCGCAGATACAGAACATCATTCCGCAGGATGTGCCTCCGTCCGCGAATCAAAACGCTTACACACCGCCTCCGATTCCGGATAAACCCCAGTCTGTTTCCATGGAAACTGTCCAGCTTGAATCCGTCAAGGGCGAAGACAAGCTTATCAAGGGGCATCTCATCCGGAGCGATGTCATGCCGATTCCGGAAGCCCTGCAAGTCAGAAATCAGCGTGTTGTGGTCTATGGTGATATTTTCGCGTCAGAAACCAGAGATACCAAAAGCGATTACAGAATTGTGACCTATCAGATTACAGATTTTTCCGGTTCGGTAAAAATCAAGCTGTTTGACAAGAAAGAAAAAATCGAGATGCTTCCGCTCGGAGAACTCAAAACCGGAACAAGCATTCTTGTCGCCGGAAAAATCAAAGATGATACGTTCGAGCATGAACCCGTCCTCGAACCGGATTCGATTGTCATCCGCAAGCGGAAACTCCGTCAGGATACCGCCAAAGAAAAGCGCATCGAACTGCATTGTCATACCAATATGTCGGCAATGGATGCCGTTACCGATGCCGGAACACTGATTCGCCGGGCACATGACTGGGGTCATCCGGCAATTGCCATCACTGACCACGGCATTGTGCAGGCCTTTCCGGATGCCTTCGGCGCAGAATGCGCACTCAAAGACCCGAATTTTAAAGTCATCTACGGCTGTGAAGCCTATGTCATCAACGATTTAGAGCCTCAGAGAATCATCAAAGGCGACGATAACAGAAGCATTCAGGATGAAGTCATTGTCTTTGACGTGGAAACAACCGGGCTGAATAAATATTATGACAGACTGACGGAAATCGGCGCAGTCCGGCTGAAAAATCTGCAAGTTGTGGAAAGTTTCAATACGTTTGTGAATCCGGAACAGCCGATTCCAGCCAATATCACTGAACTGACAGGTATTACTGACGAAATGGTTGCAGATGCGCCCAAAGAAGCCGAAGCCGTCCGGAAATTTATGGAATTCTGTGGAAATAAGCCTGTTCTTATCGCACATAATGCCGAATTTGATACAAATTTTATTAATTCTGTCTGCAAGCGTCATGATATTGATTTCCCCTATAGCTGGATAGATACGCTGATTCTGTGTCAGTCCGCTCTGCCGAATCTCGGAAAACACAAGCTTGATACTGTCGCAAAATACCTGAAACTCGGAAAATTTGACCATCACCGGGCTTCTGATGACGCGCTCATGCTTGCGAAAATTTATATCAATCTGACACAGAAATTAAATAAAGATAAAAAAATAGAAACCCTTCAGGATTTCAACACAAAATCAGATTTGATTGATATCAAGAAACTGCGCTCTTATCATCAGATAATTCTTGTCAGAAATCAGGTCGGCCTGAAAAATTTATATAAGCTCGTTTCTCACGGACATCTGCACTGTTTCTACAGACATCCCCAGATTCCGAAAACCGTTCTTGAAGAACACCGCGAAGGATTGATTTTCGGCACGGCCTGCGAAGCCGGAGAATTATTCTCTGCCGTTGTGGACAACAAGCCTGATGAAGAACTAGAAAAACTTGCGAAATTCTATGATTATCTCGAAATTCAGCCGATTGCTAATAACGCATTCATGCTCCGGAAAGGTATCGCCAAAGATGAAGAACAGCTCCGCGATTATAACCGGAAAATTATCGCCCTCGGCGAAAAGCTTAATATTCCGGTTGTGGCAACCTGTGATGTGCATTTTCTGGATGAAAAAGACGGCATCTACAGAAAAATTCTGACCTCGACCCACGGTTTTTCTGATGCAGAAGAACAGCCTCCGCTGTATCTCCGTACAACGGACGAAATGCTGAAAGAATTCGCCTATCTGGGCGAGGAAAAGGCAGAAGAAATTGTTGTCAGGAATACACGCTGGATTGCAGATGCCTGTGAACATGTGTTTCCCATCCCGAAAGGCACTTTCACACCCAGCATTGACGGCGCGGAAGAAGATTTAGTCAGAATTACTCATACCAGAGCCGAAGAAATCTACGGTTCGCCTCTCCCTGAAATCGTCGAAAAACGACTCGAAAAAGAACTGAATTCTATCATCAAGCACGGATTCTCTGTGCTCTATATGATTGCTCAGAAACTGGTTTACAATTCTGAAGAACATGGTTATCATGTCGGGTCGAGAGGTTCTGTCGGCTCGTCGTTCGTCGCTTCTATGGCCGGTATCTCAGAAGTCAATCCGCTTGTTCCTCACTATATCTGCAAAAAATGCAAGTACAGCGAATTCATCACCGACGGAAGCTATGGTTCAGGATTTGACCTTCCGGCGAAAAAATGCCCCAGATGCGGGGAAGAACTCTGGCACGACGGCCATGATATCCCCTTTGAGACGTTCTTAGGCTTCGACGGCGACAAAGCCCCTGATATCGACCTGAACTTCTCAAACGAATATCAGTCCAGTGCTCACAGATATACAGAAGAATTATTCGGCCGTGAAAACGTCTTCAAAGCCGGAACTATCGGCTCTATTGCGGATAAAACTGCTTATGGATTTGTGAAAAAATATCTGGAAGAAATCGGTCTGACCCTCAATGCTTCCGAAGAAAACCGGCTTTCTATCGGCTGTACCGGTGTCAAGCGGACAACGGGTCAGCACCCCGGCGGAATGGTTGTCATCCCCTCGAATTACGAGGTTTATGATTTTACTCCGGTTCAGCATCCGGCGGATTCTGCCGACTCTGAAGTTATCACCACGCATTTTGACTTTAATTCGCTTCATGATACTATCCTGAAACTGGATGAACTCGGCCATGTTGTGCCGACGATTTATAAGCATCTTGAAGATTTGACCGGCCTGCAAATCAATGATATTCCCGGCTATGACCCGAATGTCATCAAAATGTGTACGGACTGTTCCGTTCTGGGAGTAGAGCCGGAAGATATCTTCTGTCAGACAGGGAGTCTCGGCATTCCGGAAATGGGTACAGGCTTCACAATTCAGATGCTTATGGATGCAAAGCCGACAAAATTCAGTGACTTCCTCCAGATTTCCGGACTTTCTCACGGTACAGATGTATGGCTGGGCAATGCCAAAGACTTAATCGACAACGGAACTTGTACGATTTCCGAAGTTATCGGAACGCGTGACAGCATCATGACGTATCTGCTCTATAAAGGTGTTGAGCCGAAGTGGGCATTCAAGATTATGGAGTTCACCCGTAAGGGAAAGGCTTCTAAATTGTTTGATGATGATGTGCTCAAAATGCTCCGGGAACACGACGTTCCGGAATGGTATATTCAAAGCTGTCTCCGTATAAAATACATGTTTCCGAAGGCTCACGCCGCCGCTTACATCATTGCGGCGATGAAAATCGGCTGGTTCAAGCTCTATAAGCCTCTTGAATATTATGCGACTTACTTCACAGTCAGAGGGGGTGACTTCAGCGCAGAACTTGCCACGCAGGGAATTGAAGCCGTCCGCGATAAAATCCGTGAACTTCAGGCCAAAGGCAACGGCAGAACCAAAAAAGAAAACGACCTGCACGACATTCTCATGATAACCAATGAGATGATGTCCCGAAGCATTGACGGAAAGCCCCTTGAATTTCTTCCTATCGACCTGAAAAAATCCCATGCTTACAAGTATCTGATTGAAGAAGTCGAGGAAAACGGCGAAATCACAAGAAAAATCAGAATTCCGTTTTCGGCTCTGCCGGGTGTCGGAGAAAATGCCGCAAAAGGCATCTATGAAACGGCGCAGAAAGGTGATTATCTCTCGATTGAAGAATTTCAGTATCAGTCAGGGGCTACCCGTACTATTATTGAAGTACTGGAATCTATGGATGCGTTCGGAAATCTGCCGAAAACTACACAGTTAGGGTTCTTCTGATTCATTTTGTTATATATTTTTCTGTTATCTAAATCATTGGTGGAGGAGCTGAACAGCGCAGTCGAAACCTGCTTCAAATCCCTGACGGGAAACAGCGCAGATACACCTGATAAGAGCATCATAGTTTTCGTCCTTGTCAACTTCCATTTTGTTCATGATGGCAAGGGCTTCGGGGGTATCTTTAGAATGAGGAAACCAAGCATCATATAATTCGTCCATATAGTTCATGTAGAATCAGTCCTTTCTGTAGTTTATGGATAAATTATAGCATACTGTTACCAGTGATGTCAATAACCAAAAATATTTTTTTCAGTACAAATATGTTTTAATGTGAGGGGTGAAAAATATGGGAAAAACTTCCAACGAATCTAAAAGAAAATACAATGAAAAAACTTATGATAGGATTATTTTAAATGTCCCTAAAGGTAAAAAAGAAGAATATAAGCAACACGCATTTTGGAAAAATGAATCTCTAAACGCATTTATCAAACGAGCCATTGAACGGCAGATTGAAGAAGATGAGAAGAAATAAAATTTTCCTGTTGAATTTCATGAATTTTATGGCAATCTGCCCGAAATGAAAAAAATAGGACATTCCCTATTGACAAATATCTTAAAATATGCTATTGTAGTAATATGCTAAAGCAATAAAAACAGAAACGAGGTATACTATGCGCCAGTATGATTTAATTACTCCCGAAGGCACAAAAGATTATCTGTTCGATGAATGCGCCCTCAAAAGGGAAGTCGAAACAAAAACACGCACACTGTTCAAATCTATGGGCTATTCCAGATTAATTACTCCCGGTCTGGAATTCTATGATGTGTTCCATCAGAATTCGCTGTATTTTCCGCAGGAGGAGCTTTGCAAACTCACTGATAATAAAGGCCGTCTTGTCGTGCTCAGACCTGACAGCACCGTCCCCATTGCCCGTGTAGTGGCAACCCGTCTCAAAGAAGCCATGCTCCCCCTCAGATTATACTATACCCAGCCGGTTTATCATTTCGCACCGTCCCTCAAAGGAAAAAGCACAGAAGTCAATCAAACTGGTATTGAGCTGATTGGTTCTGCTTCCAGAATGGCCGATATTGAAGTTATCTCCGCCGGCCTTGCCGTACTCTCTGCCGTTGGAAATAATATCAGTTATTCTCTTGAACTCGGCGATATCCGCATTTTTAAAGAACTGATGCTCCGCCTGAATGCAACCCCCGCCCAGAAAGAAGAAATCAGAACCCTGATTGAATCTAAAAACTATCCGGCTCTGAATGATATTCTGGATAAGCTCGGCGAACATAAAATTACAAACGCACTCCGGAAACTGCCTACCCTGTTCGGCGAAGAAGAAGTCTTTGACCGTGCGGATGAAATCTTTCAGGATGCAAGAATCACAGAGATTCTTGAAAATATGCGTGAATTATATCATACTGTCCGTGAAATCAATCCGGATTGCAGAATCACAATCGATTTGGGACTTGTCAACAAAACGGATTATTATACAGGCCTTGTCATGAAAGGCTATCTGGAAGGCTACGGCGAAGAAGTACTCTCCGGCGGTCGCTATGATAAATTGTTATCCGAATTCGGCTACGATATTCCGGCAGTCGGCATGGCAGTGAATGTCGATGCTGTAGCGGATGTTATCGGCAAGAAAAATCCGCCTGTACACGGCGCACCAGATGTGCTCATTGCTTCCGAGGAAGGATACGAAGCACAGGCAGTCCGCAAAGCTTCTGAACTCCGCGCGCAGGGCTTATGCGTAGAGCATTCGCTCTTTACAGATTTTGAACTGTCTCAGGAATATGCAAAAGACAGAAAAATCGGCAGAATTATTCTGATTTCCGCTGAACAGACTGAAGAACTGGAGGTAAAAATTGATGAATAACAAACCTCTCCGCATTGCCCTGACAAAGGGCAGACTGGAAAAAGATACTGTAAAGCTTCTGGAGAGCTTAGGCTATGACTGCACAGCAGTTCACGAAAAAGGCAGAAAGCTGATTCTTCCTATTCCGGACGGAAACTTAGAAGTCGTTCTCGCAAAGGCTGCTGATGTCATCACTTATGTAGAACATGGCGTTTGTGATATGGGCGTTGTCGGAAAAGATACCCTGATGGAAATGAACGGCAAGCTGTTCGAGCTGGTGAATCTTGGTTTCGGAAAATGCAAGTTCGCCCTTGCAACAAAGAAAGACTATCCGTTTTATGACGGTTTCGGTGTCAAGACAATTGCATCGAAGTATCCGAACGTGACAAAAGCTTTCTTTGAACAGAAGCATATGGATGTGGATATTATCAAGATTGAAGGTTCTGTGGAGCTTGCACCCTTGCTGGGACTGGCAGACGGTATTGTCGATATTGTCGAAACCGGAACAACGCTCAAAGAAAACGGTCTGGAAGTCGTCGAGGATGTCGCACAGATTTCCGCCCGTCTGATTGTGAATACCGTCAGTCTGAAAATGCGTCAGAAAGAAATTGAAGATTTAGTCAAGAAAGTGGAGGAAAAAATCAATGATTAAAAAGATTACATGCGACGGCTCTGCCGAATACGAATTCCTGAAAGAACTCGAACGCCGTTCCGGTGAAACAGATAAGAAAGTTTCCGAAATTGTTTCCGAGATTATCGAAACAGTCAGAACCGGCGGTGATGAGGCTGTCAAGGCATATACAAAGAAATTCGACGGCAATCTTCCGGAATATTATGAAGTGCCCCGTGAAGTCATCAATGATGCGCTGACCACCGCAGACCAAGAGTTTGTAAATGCACTCCTGAACGCACAGGAAAATATCGCAGATTTCCACAATCGTCAGAAATCGCAGGGTTTCACGAATGCGAAAGAAAACGGCGTGATTCTCGGTCAGCGTGTAAGAGGTCTGGAACGTGTCGGCTTGTATGTTCCGGGAGGAACAGCCGCGTATCCGTCCAGCGTTCTGATGAATGCAATTCCGGCGAAAATCGCAGGAGTAAAAGAAATCATCATGGTGACACCGCCCTGTAAAGACGGTACGCCGAATAAAGATATTCTCGTAGCAGCGGCAATCTGCGGAGTTGACAGAGTATTCCTTTCCGGCGGTGCACAGGCTATCGCGGCTCTGGCATACGGAACGGAAGAAATTCCGAAGGTCGATAAAATTGTAGGCCCTGGAAATATTTTCGTTGCAACAGCTAAGAAATTATTATACGGTATCGTCGATATTGATATGATTGCCGGCCCTAGTGAAATCCTTGTCATGGCAGACGAAACTGCTGACCCGAAATTCGTTGCCGCTGACCTGATGTCTCAGGCAGAACATGATAAACTTGCCTCTGCAATTTTAATCACCACTGACCCCACTCTGCCCGATAAGGTCGAAGCAGAAGTCATCCGTCAGATGAATTATCTGGAAAGAAAAGAAATTATCGAATCTTCTATGACGAATTACGGAGCGATTCTGATTGCACAGTCCAAAGAACAGGCTGTCGAACTCGCAAACGCTATTGCACCGGAACACTTGGAAGTTGTCATGGAAAATCCGCTGGAATATATTGGCAAGCTGGATAATGCCGGTTCAGTCTTCTTAGGTTCTTATGCATCCGAACCGCTCGGCGATTACTATGCAGGCCCGAATCACGTTCTCCCCACAAGCGGAACAGCAAGATTCTTCTCTCCGCTGGGTGTGAACAGCTTCATCAAGCGTTCAAGCTATATCTATTATACAGAAGATGCCCTCAGAGATGCAAAGGACGATATTGTTCTGATTGCAGAACGCGAAGGCCTGACCGCTCACGCAAATGCGATTAAAGTCCGTTTCGAGGATTAAGGAATCATTATACAGTGATGAATATGGATGTAAAATATCGCAGTTATGGCGAAAATCGGCCTTTGATGATAGTAATTGGCATTGTTGCAGCAGTCGGCCTGATATGGATGGAAATTTTTGATAAATTATTCAAAATAAGTATGCAGGTTTCCATGTGGTTTTGGGTGTTATATCTCTTGCTGTTAATCATCTTGGGAATCATGACACGTATCAAAAGCCGGTTTGTTGCCAATAATTTTAACGTCACTTTTACAAGAGTGTTTTCTCGTAAAATCGTGATTGATTATCTGGATATTGATGAAATCACAGTATACACCATAATGCAAAGAGGACGGAGACAGCACATTTATCATAATTTTTATGTAGAAGTGATTGAATTCAAAACTATTGACGGGAAAGAATATGTGTTTAAAAATATTATGGATATTAGTCCTGATTCCCGTGTGGCCGCCATGCTTGGAATGAATAAAATATTTGAAATGGGAAAATTTAAAGTATTACAAAAATTTATAGAACAGAAAAAACATGATTTCTATTCTCAAGATGATACTATAAAAAGGAGCTGAATCTCATGAACTGGGAAAATAATGTCCGCCGGGTCGTGCCTTACACCCCCGGCGAACAGCCGAAAGTTTCGGATATTGTCAAGCTGAATACAAATGAAAACCCCTATCCGCCTGCACCGGGCGTTCAGAAAGTGCTTGATGATTTCGATAACGCAAGAATGCGCCTCTATCCTGACCCGAATGCCGAAATCTTAGTCAATGCCTTGGCAGAAACCTATCATGTCAAGCCGAATCAGATTTTTGTCGGCGTGGGTTCGGATGATGTCATTTCTATGGCATTTCTGACGTTCTTCAATTCCGAGAGAAATATTCTCTTTCCGGATGTGACATACTCATTCTATGATGTCTGGGCGGATGTCTATAAAATTCCGTATCAGACCGTACCGCTGACCGATGATTTCAGAATCAATCCGGATGATTATAAAATTCCGAACGGCGGAATCATCTTCCCGAATCCGAATGCTCCGACTGGTGTGCTGGAATCGCTTGATACTATTGAAGAAATTCTGAAAGCCAATCCGGACAGTGTTGTCATGATTGATGAGGCTTATATTGATTTCGGCGGTGTGAGCTGTCTGCCTCTGCTTGAAAAGTATGAGAATCTGCTTGTGATTCAGACGTTCTCGAAATCCCGTAGCATGGCTGGCATGAGAATCGGCTTTGCTATCGGTTCGGAAAAATTAATCAAGTATATGAATGATGTCAAGTTCTCGATTAATTCTTATACCATGAATCACTTAACGCTATTGTGCGGTGCGGAAACGCTCAAAGATGCGGAATATTTCAAATCTTCAACTGGAAAGATTATCGAAACCCGTGAACAGGCAAAGAAAAAACTTTCTGAATTAGGCTTTGTCTTTCCGGATTCCAAGAGTAATTTCATTTTTGCGAGTCATCCGGATTATGATGCAGGTGTGATTTTCAATAAGCTCAAAGAACGGAAAATTTTCGTCCGTTACTGGAATAAGCCGAGAATCAGTCAGCATTTGAGAATCACAATCGGCACGCCCGAAGAAATGCAGAAATTATTTTCTGCTTTAGAAGAAATTCTCAAAGAGGTGAAAGTATGAATTCCGCTACAGTCACAAGAACTTCTAAAGAAACAGATATTACTGTCACCATTCTGCCGGAGGACGGCAAAACTGAAATTTCAACCGGAATCGGATTTTTTGACCACATGCTGACGGCTTTGTCTATGCATAGTCAGATACCTATGAAAATTCACGCTGTCGGGGATATTCATGTTGATGCACATCATACTGTTGAAGATACTGGAATCGTCCTCGGACAGGCTCTTGCTAAGGCACTCGGCGACAAGTCCGGAATTGTCCGCTATGGTTCGGCATATATTCCTATGGACGAAAGCCTTGCTTTCTGTAGTCTGGATATTTGCAACCGTCCGTTTCTGGTATTCAATGCGGAGTTTACCAATCCCATGATTGGTACATATGATGCCTGCCTGACAGAAGAATTCATGAGGGCATTTGCATTCAATGCCGGAATCACTCTGCACTGCAATGTCATGTACGGAAAAAATGACCATCACAAGACAGAAGCTCTCTATAAGGCCGTGGCTCACGCTTTGAGAATCGCTTCTGCTCCGTCAGAAAAGACTATCACAACGAAAGGAATGCTCGGCTGATGATTGCTATTATTGATTACGGCGCAGGAAATATTTTCAGCGTCCGGAATGCCCTGAATTATCTGGAAATCGAAAATCAGCTTACAGATGATATTTCTGTTATCGAAAAGGCTGATAAAATTCTGCTCCCCGGTGTAGGGGCGTTTCCCAGTGCCATGAAGATGCTCGGAAACAAGAATCTGATTCCCGTCCTGAAAGAACAGGCGCAGAAAAAACCGTTTCTGGGTATCTGCTTAGGAATGCAGATGCTGTTATCCAAAAGCTATGAATTTGAAGAATGTGACGGCTTAGACCTGATTTCCGGTACTGTCGACCGTATTCCGGCGGAAGATTTAATCATTCCGCACATGGGATGGAATAAACTAGAAATCCAGAACGACTGCCCGTTATTGAAGAATCTTCCGGAAGAATCTTATGTTTATTTTGTTCACTCTTACATGGCGACTTGTCAGGATGAGAAGAATCTTTCTGCATGGGTGGAATACGGCGGCAGAGTGCCGGCTTTGATTACGGATAATAAATATGTATTCGGTGCACAGTTCCATCCGGAAAAAAGCGGGGAAGTCGGCTTGCAGATTCTGAAAAATTTTGCGAATCTCTGAGGTATTCTGATGCTTGAAGAAAATTATCAAATCTGGAACAGGGAAATTTTAACAGCAGTCTGTTTCTCGGAATTTGAAGAAGAACCGGAAGCATTAACCCCTGAATTTCGTTCCGCGATTCAGGATAAAATTGATTTTATCAATCGGCATCATCAGGAAATTTTAAATTCTGCTTCCGGAATGGCAGAACTCGCCGAAGACTGGCTCATTCAGGGAATTGAAGACGATACTGTCGATTTGGATGAACTGACCTCTGTTACCATGGAAGATGGCACGGAAGTTGCTTTTCCTGTTACAGAAAAAGCATTTAAAAACAGTCTGTATCTGATTGATGTCACTTTCGAGTTCCGGAAAAATTCAGAAATATGCAAAGCATTTCTGGAATTTGGCTGTGAACCGGATTATTTCTGCGGGCACAGAGTGCATATTAAAATCAATGAAGAACATCAGATTATCTGCGAAGGTATCTGAGAAATAAATTTATATTAAAGGAATTTTTATTTATGATTATTTTACCTGCGATTGATATTAAAGACGGAAACTGTGTGAGACTGGTTCGGGGCGATTACGGAACAGCTCACAAAGTTGCTGAAGATTACATGAAAACAGCTCAGGGATTCGTTCAGGCCGGTGCGGAATGGATTCACATGGTTGACCTTGACGGTGCTAAAGATGCCAAACCCGTCAATACAGATATTTTTCTTGATGTTGCTGCAAATACATCTCTGAAAGTCGAAGTCGGCGGAGGTATCCGGAATCTTGATACAGTCGAGATGTATCTTTCCGGAGGGGTGTCCAGAGTGATTTTAGGTTCTGTTGCGCTGAAAAATCCGGAACTTGTCGAATTGGCTGTCAAAGAATATCATGAAAAAATCGCTGTCGGCATTGATGCCAAAAACGGCTTTGTCGCTGTGGAAGGCTGGCTGGATGCTTCCACGGTTGATTATATTTCTCTTGCAAAAGAAATGCAGAAAATGGGTGTGCAGACTATCATCTTCACGGATATTTCCAAAGACGGCACACTTTCCGGTGTCAATCAGGAACAACTGAAAGCTCTGCATGATGCTGTCGGCTGTCAGATTATCGCAAGCGGAGGCGTTCACACAATGGAAGATATTAAAGCCTGCGCAAATATGGGGTTATATGGCACAATCTGCGGAAAGTCTCTGTATCAGGGTACTTTAAATCTGAAAGAAGCCATAGACTATACAAGAAAATAAAAATCAGAAAGGAGGAGAATCATGCTCGCTAAGAGAATTATCCCTTGTCTGGATGTACGTGACGGCAGAGTTGTCAAAGGTGTAAATTTTCAGGGCATCAAGGAAGTCGGTGACCCGGTCGAATGTGCGGCGGAATATAATCGTCAGGGTGCGGATGAAATAGTTTTTTATGACATTACTGCTTCTCATGAGGGCAGAGGAGTCATGTTAGATGTTGTTCGTGAAACAGCGAAAAGAGTTTTTGTTCCGCTGACAGTCGGCGGCGGTATCAAGACGGTGGATGACATCAGAGAAACACTCCGTGCTGGTGCAGATAAAGTTTCTGTCAATTCACAGGCAGTACAGAATCCGCAGTTAATCCGTGACGGTGCAGATATTTTCGGCAGTCAGTGCATCTGTGTCGGAATTGATGCCAAAAGAACCAAAGCCGGAAACTGGACTGTCTACATCAACGGGGGCAGAATTGACATGGAGTTAGATTTGCTCGACTGGGTAAAACAGATTGAACAGCTCGGCGCAGGGGAAATCTGCTTGAATTCGATTGATACAGATGGTGTCAAACAGGGCTTTGATTTACCGATGCTGAAAGCGGTTGTGGATGCTGTGAAGATTCCGGTTATCGCAAGCGGAGGGGCAGGAAAACTCGAACATTTTGCCGAAGCATTTCAGAAAACAGACTGTTCTGCGGCATTGGCGGCATCTCTGTTTCATTTTAAAGAGCTGACTGTTGGAGAAGTCAAGGCAGACTGCCGGGACAAAAATATTATCGTCAGAACATGATACCAATTTTTTAGTAACATAAGGAGGATATATTATGGATTTTACAAGCGAAAAGTTTCAGAGAAAAATTGAACCGTTTAAATGGTCATCCAGCGAAGACCAGCATACACTGTATCTGGAATCAGATACCAGCTATCTGGTTGATTTGTTCGCTACAAGAGCAAATGACGGCTTTTCCGGCAACGGCTATGACTGGGAATCCCTTGCAGAAATTTTCTTAGCCGAAGTCTACGAGGGCGATGATGACAGTTTTGAGTTTGATTCCGAAGCAGATACATTTGTCGTCTATTCCGAAGACGGTGACGCGCTGGCGGATTTCGCGCTTGCGTTCAAGGATGCCTGCGAAGATGCTGATTTGATTGCTGACCTGTTCAGCCGTGCGGAATTAAGATAAGGGGAAGACAATGCAAATAGAACTCAGTCAACTTGATAAATATTTCGAGAAAAGCGACCTGATTCCGGCAATCGCTGTGGATGTCAATACCAAACAGGTGCTGATGCTCGCTTACATGAACAGAGAAAGCCTGAAAAAAACACTCGAAACCGGCTATACATGGTACTGGAGCAGGTCAAGACAGGAACTCTGGAACAAGGGCGCAACCAGCGGACATTTGCAGAAAGTCGTTTCTATCTTCGCTGACTGCGATAACGATACACTCTTAGTCAACGTCGAACAGACCGGAAATGCTTGTCATACGGGTTCGTATAGCTGTTTCTTCAGGCAGATTTATGGCAAGCCGGAAGTTTAAAATTTTTATCGGCATTCTGCTGACAGCATTTCTGATTGTGACAGTTCTGGTGTATCTGTTCCGGAACAGTGAGACAGTTCATCCGGCAGAGGAAATGACTCTGCCGGATAATGTTGTTTATTATTCCCAGAAGAATCCGGAATGGGCAGAAGATACCCTCGGAACTTCTGCCTATCAGATGTCAGATTCCGGCTGTCTGGTGACATGCATCGCCTGTGCCCTCAATATGCAGGAAATCCGGAAAATTAATCCGAAAGAACTGAATCAGCTTCTTTCTGCCAATCAGGGCTACGACGAAGAAGGCAATCTGCAATGGAACGTTCTGGAAAAGCTTACCAATACAGAAATCAGTCTCGAAAATGAAGAGATTCCGGAACTGCTCAGAAATCATATTTATCCGGCTGTTCGGGTCAGAATGCACGGTGCAGGCAGTTATCATTATGTTCTGATTATCGGCAGTGACAAGAAAAATTATCTCTGTATTGACCCGCTGAATCAGGAAAATCAGCCTGTTTCCCTCTCCGAGTACGGAAACAGAATCTATGCCGTCCGGTATCTGAAAAAATCAGTCACAAATAACAGACCTCCTGAATAGGATATACTATCATGAAAACAGGAGGTCTGTTATGATTATGAATCCTAATTGCGATACATCCCCCATAGAAGAAGAATTCGACCGCCGACCCGGTTCAAGAAATGCCGTCCCGATTAAAGTCAACAGAGTGTTCGACAGTTGCAGTGACCGCGACTGCATCGCGAATGTGCCGGTCATTCTGGACTGCGGAGAACTGCCCTGCAATACCCAGCTTGTCAAGAGCAAGTGCGTAAGGGTTTCCGATGTGTGCATGAGAATTGAGCCTGTGCCGTTCAATAGAGGGTTCTATAATATTGATTTGACATTTACATTTAGAGTCGAGCTTTTAGCCTATACATGCGCCTGCGAACAGCCGAAGCTTCTGCACGGGACGATTTATGCCAGCAAGAGCAGTATTCTCTATGGAAGCGAATCCAATACCCAGACATTCTACAGCAACGGCGCACAGGTCGGAAAAACGGATGAATGCTGTGAAGTCGTCAATCTGCCGACAGCGAACGTACAGGTTGTTTCGCCTCTGGCACTCGAAACCAAAATCGGAACAGTCTGCCGTCAGTGTGACCCCGGTCAGAAACCTGATAATCTGCCTCCGACCATGCGGACAGTTATCATGACGCTGGGGCTGTTCTCGGTGATTGAACTCACCAGACCCGTGACCGTCATGGTGCCGACGTTTGATTATACAATTCCCTCGAAAGAATGCAATATCGATACCGAAACGCCCTGTGCTGTTTTCGACAAGATGCGTTTCCCGACGGAAGAATTTTCGCCCATGACTCTGAATGATACCTGTGATTCCCGTCCGGAAAACCGCCCCGGCTGTGAATGCGGTTCTTAACAATTCTGAAAACGATAACCCGAAAACAGTTTCGGCTGTTTTCGGGTTGATTTGATTAGAATAAATATTTCAAATTCTGATTTATATTAGTAATTATATATAATCAGAAAAATTGTCAAGCAAATCTCCGGAAATTTTTCAGTTTTATCATTTTTGAACATCTGATATGCTATAATAAATACAAATCGGAGAGATTAGAACTTGACTTTTTAGAATATTTGTGCTATACTGGAAAAGTCAGGAAAACCCTGTTCCGAAAATATGATACAGGAGTGTTGAACATGACCAAAAATCAGGCAGAAAAACGCATTCAGGAACTTTCCAAGCTTCTGGAGCAGTATAATTTTGAGTATTATGTGCAGGATAATCCCAGCGTGGAAGATTACGTCTATGACGGACTGATGCAGGAACTCCGCAGTCTGGAAACCGAATTTCCGGAACTGCTTTCCCCGCAGTCACCCTCCCAGAGAGTCGGCGGAACGGCTTCCAATCAGTTCGAGAAGGTCAGCCATGCCGTGCAGATGCAGAGTTTGCAGGACGTGTTCGATTTTGAACAGGTCAGCGATTTTGTGACACGCTGTCACGAGGTCTTTCCCGAAGCAGAATTCAGTGTCGAGCCGAAAATTGACGGCTTGTCTGTATCACTGGAATATCGTGATAATAAATTCGCTCTGGGGTCAACCAGAGGAGACGGCTTCACCGGCGAAGATGTCACGGCAAATCTGAAAACTATCCGGACGATTCCGTTAAATCTGCATCTGGAAGAAAAACTTCCTCTGCTGGAAGTCCGGGGAGAAGTCTACATGCCGAAGGAACAGTTTCTGAAACTGGTCGCCCAGCAGGAGGAAAACGGCGAACAGCCGTTCAAGAATCCCAGAAATGCGGCGGCAGGTTCGCTCCGGCAGAAGTATTCTGAAATCACTGCCAAGAGAAAATTAGATATTTTCGTATTTAATCTCCAGAGATGCGAGGGAAAGGAATTCACTTCCCACAGCGAAACACTCACATTCATGCAGAAAGCCGGATTCCATATGATTCCGGGCTGGAAAATCTGTCATGATTTTGAAGAAATCCGGAATGCCATTGAAGCAATCGGAACTTCCCGTCAGAATCTGCCTTATGATATCGACGGCGTGGTGATTAAAGTCAACAATCTGGAACAGAGAAAATTATTCGGTGCGACATCCAAAACGCCGAAATGGGCAATTGCCTATAAATTCCCTCCGGAAGAAAAAGAAACGACCCTCCGGGAAATTGAAGTCAATGTCGGCAGAACCGGCGCGCTGACTCCGGTCGCAGTGTTCGATACTATCACACTGGCAGGGACAAGCGTTTCAAGAGCTGTTCTGCACAATCAGGATTTTATTACAGAAAAAAATATCTGCATTGGTGACAGGATTATCGTCCGGAAAGCCGGGGATATTATTCCGGAAGTGCTGAGAAGCGTTTCTCATGCTGAAAATGCCGTGCCGTATGTTCTGCCGGAATGCTGTCCGGTCTGCGGTGCAAAGGCCGTCCGCGACGAGGGCGAAAGTGTGCTTCGCTGTCCGAATATCGCGTGTCCGGCACAGCTTCACAAACAACTTGTGCATTTCGCTTCCAGAGATGCCATGAATATCGACGGTCTGGGAACAGCAATTATCAATCTTCTGTTAGAAAACAATCTCGTGAAAGACCCTGCTGATTTGTATTCCCTGACAGTCGAACAGCTTCTGACTTTAGAAGGCTTCCAGAAAAAATCTGCTGAAAATCTGGTGAATGCGATTGCCAAATCCAAAACCGCTCCGCTCGACAGAGTGATTTTCGCTCTCGGCATCCGGAATATCGGGCAGAAAGCCGGAAAATTATTATGTGACAGATTTCTGACACTCGACGCTCTGGAACAGGCAGAACAGGAAGAAATTTCCGGAATTGATGGCTTCGGTGACATCATGGCTGAAAATGTATATAAAGCTCTGCATGATGTCTCTGTTCAGCATTTGCTGGAGAAACTCAAATCTGCCGGACTGACAATGCAGTATCAGAAACAGGAAGTTTCTGAAAATACGTTTTTCAGCGGAAAAACTTTCGTTCTGACCGGAACGCTCGAAAAGATGAAGCGCAGTGAAGCCAAACAGCGCATTGAATCCGCAGGCGGAAAAGTTTCCGGTTCGGTCTCGAAGAAAACAGATTATGTTATCGCCGGAGAAGATGCCGGAAGCAAGCTTACAAAAGCGCAGGAATTAGGCATCAGCATTCTGAGCGAAACGGAATTTCTGGAAAAATTATAAAAACAGATAATCAGGAAAATACTTTCTGACAAATGCCGGGACAGGGGCTTTGATTTCCTGTTCTTTCAGATAGTTCAGAAACGGGGAAGTCACATTCTGAAACGTCAGCGATACGGCACAGAGACACTGTTGTTTTTCTGTGCCTGAGCCGTCTCCGTATTTGGGGTCGCCGAGCAGAGGTGCGCCCAGAAAAGCAAGATGCGCTCTTATCTGATGAGAACGCCCTGTATGCAATTGGACACGCACAAGCTGTTTCCGGCCGTTCTGGGCAATGACTTCATAATGTGTGACAATCCTTTGCCATGAACTGTCTTCCGGCACAGCGGAAATCTGTACATGATTGGTATGCTGATTCTTTTTCAGCCATGCGGTACAGGTTTTCTTTTTTTCCGGCAGAGGGCTGGAAGTGACAGCGAGATATTGCTTTTTCACCTGATGCAGGCGGATGGCTTCATTCATGGTGCGAAGTGCTTCGGCATTCTTGGCCGCAATGACAAGGCCTTCAGTATTGCGGTCAATCCGGTTGCAGAGGGCAGGAGAGAAGCTCTGTTCGGTTTCGGGATGATATTCGCCTTTCTGAATCAGATAGGCCTGTACTTCTTCAATCAGGGACGGAACATGATTCCGGCTTCCGGAGTGGGCATCCTGTCCGGCGGATTTATACAGAAACAAGAAATTTTCATCTTCATGAATGATATGCAGATGTTTCAGGTCTGTATCCGGACGGATGGCTGCTGTTTCTTTCCGGATGAAGAATTCTTCTTTTGCATAAATCTGAATGCTGTCGCCTTCTTGCAGGATTTCGTTTCCTTGGCAGCGTTTCTGGTTATATTTCACATCTTTCTGGCGAATTAATTTATAGAGCATATTTTTCGGCATGGACGGCATGAATTTGCAGAGAAATTTATCAAGTCTCTGACCGGCATCATTCCGGCTGACAGTAATTTTATGAAGCATGATTCTAAAAAAATCCTTTCTGTTTTTTTGATAGTTCTATTATAGCATATTCTGGAATATTTGAAAAGTGATTTTTCTTAATTTTTATTCCTGTATGGTGGTGATATCAGTTATGAAAAAAGAAAATAATTCTAAAGTGAATCTTCATGCCGGACACAGGGAACGGATGAGAAGAAAATTCATCCGGAGTAAAGGCATCGGATTCAGTCCGCATGAACTGCTGGAAATGCTTTTATATTATTCGATTCCCCGCGCCAATACAAACGAAACCGCACATCTGCTTTTGCAGCAGTTCGGTTCTCTTTATGCGCTGTTTACAGAAGGGGATTATCAGGCATTTAAGAGCTTTCCGGGCATAGGCGACAAAAGTGCTGTTTTGCTTTCCTTAATCGGCGAAATTCTCAACAGCAGTACTTCTCAGGAACGAGGTTCTGAGTTTTTATATGATTATTCAGATTTCTGTCAGTTTTTTCTGAATCAGCTACAGCAGGAACATAACAACGAAATCATGATGGCTGTCTGCCTGTCGGATAACATGCAAATCGTTAGATGTGATAGAATAGAAACCGGTTTGCCTAATACGGTGAAAGTGCATCTTAATAAAATCGCAAAATTTGTATTTCAGGCAAATTGTACGGCACTGGTTCTGTCACATAATCATCCCGGCGGAGAGGCTCTGCCGTCCTATCAGGATGTTGCAGAAACCAAACTGCTCTGCGAACGCCTGAAAATGCTGGAAATTGACTTGCTTGACCATGTAATTGTCGGGAACGGAAAAGCCTATTCTATGGCAGAGCATCATGATTTTTAGGAGGGATTCTGATGGATTTCAAACTGCATTCACCTTACCAGCCGTCTGGCGACCAGCCCGAAGCTATCGCAAAACTGACAGAAGGCTTTCAGGCTGGAAAGAGTATTCAAACGTTATTAGGTGTGACAGGTTCGGGAAAGACGTTCACTATGGCAAACGTTATCGCAAAACTGAACAAGCCGACACTGGTGCTCGCACATAACAAGATTCTGGCAGCACAGCTTTGCTCGGAACTGAAAGCGTTCTTTCCGGAAAATGCTGTTGAATATTTTGTCAGCTATTATGATTATTATCAGCCGGAAGCCTATGTTCCCAGCACTGACAGCTATATCGAAAAAGATTCTTCTGTCAATGAAGAAATCGACAAGCTCCGGCATTCTGCCACAACCGCACTCGCCGAGCGCAAAGATGTGATTATCGTTTCAAGTGTTTCCTGTATTTATTCTCTGGGAAGTCCGGAAGAATACCGCAATATGACCGTTTCTGTGCGTGTTGGCATGGAAAAGAGCCTTTCTGATTTAATTCAGGAACTTGTCAGAATCCAGTATGAACGCAATGATGTTGATTTCACAAGAAACAGATTCCGTGTCCGTGGTGATGTGCTGGAAATTTTTCCGGCATCTTCGACAGATACCGCTGTCCGTGTGGAATTCTTCGGGGATGAAATCGACCGTATCAGCGAAATTGATGTTCTTACCGGAAACGTGAAAGCCAGATTACAGCATTCGGCCATTTTTCCAGCTTCTCACTATGTCTACAGCCGTGACAAAACCGAAAAAGCTATTACTGAAATCGAACAGGAATTACAGGAGCGTGTCGCATGGTTTACGGAAAATCATAAACTTATTGAAGCGCAGAGAATCGCCCAGCGGACTCATTATGATATGGAAATGCTTCGGGAAGTCGGTTTCTGTTCCGGAATCGAGAACTATTCCAGAGTGCTTGCAGGCCGTGCTCCCGGCAGCGTGCCTTATACACTTTTAGACCATTTTCCGGAAGACTTTCTGCTGATTGTTGATGAAAGTCATGTTACAATTCCGCAGGTCAGAGCCATGAGCGCAGGCGACCGCGCCAGAAAACAGACTCTTGTCGATTACGGTTTCCGCCTGCCAAGCGCGTTCGATAACAGACCGCTTGTATTTTCAGAATTTGAAAGTCATATCCGGCAGGCTCTGTTCGTCAGTGCTACCCCCGGCGAATATGAACACGAACATTCGGCGCAGATTGTCGAACAGGTTATCCGTCCGACCGGACTCGTTGACCCCGAAATCAGCGTCCGGCCGATTGAAGGACAGATGGATGATTTGCTTTCCGAAATCCGCACCCGTGCCGAAAATAATGAACGTGTCCTCGTCACAACCCTGACTAAAAATATGGCCGAAAATTTGACAAAATATCTCGAAAGTATGGGAGTGCGTGTGCGATACCTGCACCATGATATTGATACTATCAAGCGAATGGAAATCATCCGGAATTTACGCGCCGGAGAATTCGACGTACTTGTCGGCATCAATCTGCTCCGGGAAGGCCTTGATATTCCGGAAGTCTCTCTTGTAGCAATTCTGGATGCCGATAAAGAAGGCTTCCTGAGAAGCGAAACTTCTTTGATTCAGACCATCGGCAGAGCTGCCCGAAATGCTGACGGAAAAGTTGTCATGTATGCTGATAATGTGACCGGCTCTATGGAACGCGCCATTCGGGAAACCAACCGCAGACGGGAAATCCAGATAGCTTATAATCAGAAATACGGCATTATTCCGCAGACTATCCGGAAAGATATTCATGAAATTATCGAAATTTCCAGCAAGGAAACTGTCGAAGACAAAACCAGCCGGAAAAAGCTTTCCAAACAGGAGCGTCAGGAATTAATCCAGAATCTTACTGCCCAGATGAAAGAAGCTGCAAAAATGCTCGAATTTGAACATGCTGCTTTTCTGCGTGATGAAATCGCCAAGCTGAAAGGAGAAAATTCATGAGACGAAAAGACCATGAAGTTACAGATTTCAATATCATGATAAGTATTATTGATGAATGCGATATTATCCGAATCGGACTCGCTGACGGCGATTTTCCGTATATCGTGCCGTTGAATTTTGCCTATACGGCGGATGAAAATCAGCAGATAAGATTCTACATTCATGGCGCAATGGCTGGAAGAAAATACGAACTGATGCAGAAAAATCTGAAATGCTCTTTTGAACTCGATATTCCGTTAGAGATGGACTGCATCTATGATAAAAAAGATGTTACTATGAGATATAAATCCGTTATGGGAACGGCAAGCATCCGTTTTCTGGACGGCGAGGAAAAACAATCCGCCATTGATAATATCATCATGAACCGCTATGATGAAACCAGAAATTTTGAATATAATAAATCTGTTGTCAAACATACCGCCGTTGCAGAACTGACCGTCATTGACTGGACAGCGAAAATCAATCCTATCAAAGGGGGCGCAGACTGATGATTTGTCCCAAATGCGGAAAAACTATGACACTGGGGAAACTCTGGTCATTCTACGGCTATGGTTATAAGGGCGGAGGCATTCCTTATTGGGCTGAAAAAAGCTATTTCACAAAAGCGACTTTCCCGAACGGAAAAGATGCTGAAAAAAAGGGCGTTGGTTTCTTGATTTCAAATCCGAATGAAATGATTGATGTCGCTTATAGCAATCTGCCGGATGCTTATGCATGTAAAGACTGTAAAGTCATCCTGCTGGAATGCGATAATTAAAAAACAATAAGGGGTTATTGATTTATGAAAAATGAAATTGTCATCAAAGGTGCAAGAGCGCATAATCTCAAAAATATTGATGTGACCATTCCAAGAGATAAATTTGTCGTCATGACAGGGTTATCCGGTTCGGGAAAGTCCTCGCTTGCGTTTGATACCATCTATGCGGACGGTCAGCGCAGATATGTCGAAAGTTTATCTTCTTATGCAAGACAGTTTCTCGGTCAGATGGAAAAACCGGATGTTGACAGCATCGAGGGATTATCTCCGGCGATTTCCATCGACCAGAAAACCACTTCCAAAAATCCACGCTCGACCGTCGGAACGGTGACGGAAATCTATGACTATTTAAGATTGTTATACGCGCGAATCGGCATTCCGCACTGTCCGGTATGCGGAAGGGAAATTTCTCAGCAGTCGATTGATGAAATCGTTGACCAGATTCTTTCTCTGCCGGAAGGCACAAAAATTCAGCTTCTTGCACCTATCGTGAGGGGCAAAAAAGGACAGTATGCCAAAGAACTCGACAGGGCAAAAAAAAGCGGTTACGTCCGTGTGAGAATTGATAATATTATCTATGATTTGTCCGAAGAAATCAAATTAGACAAGAATATCAAGCATACTATTGAAATAGTCGTTGACAGATTAATCATCAAAGACGGCATCATGTCGAGACTGACGGACAGCCTTGAAACAACTTCTTCCCTGACAGGAGGTATCATTCATGTCGATGTTGTCGGCGGTGAAATGATGAGCTTTTCGCAGAATTATGCCTGCCCGGAACATAATATCAGCATGGAGGAACTCACGCCGAGAATGTTCTCATTCAATAACCCTTACGGAGCTTGTGAAAAATGTTCCGGTCTGGGAATGTTCCAGAGAATCGACCCTGATTTGATTGTTCCGAATCCGGAACTTAGCATTCTGGGCGGAGCAATTCATGCATCCGGCTGGAATCATCTGGAAGAAGGGTCTATTGCTATGATGTATTATCAGGCATTGGCTGAAAAATATCATGTTTCTCTGGATACACCCTTTGCAGATTTACCCGAAGAAGCCGCTCATGCCTTCCTGTACGGTACAAACGGCGAAAAACTTCTGCTAAAACGCAGTGAATCTCTCGGCGGTGGTGAATATTCCGCATCATTTGAGGGAGTTATTACCAATCTGGAAAGACGTTATCAGGAAACAAACAGTGTCTATGCCAAAGCCGATTTAGAAGACTACATGGGCGAAGTCATCTGCAAGGCTTGTAAAGGTGCAAGGCTCAAGCCGGAAATATTGGCCGTGACAGTCGGCGGTCTGAATATTTATGAATTCACGCAGATGCCTGTGAAGAAAGCACTGGAATTCCTGAAAAATCTGAAACTGACAGAACATGAAACTTTTATTGCAGAACGAATTATTAAAGAAATATGCGACAGATTAGGCTTTCTGTCGAGCGTCGGGCTGGAATATCTGACACTTTCACGAGCTTCCGGAACGCTTTCCGGCGGTGAAAGCCAGCGTATCCGGCTTGCCACGCAGATAGGGTCTTCCTTGATGGGAGTGCTGTATATCTTAGATGAACCAAGTATCGGCCTGCATCAGCGTGATAATGCCATGCTGATTCAGACTATGAAGCATTTAAGAGATATCGGGAATACTTTAATTGTTGTCGAACATGATGATGATACGATTATGGAAGCCGATTATGTGATTGATATCGGCAAAGGCGCAGGCATTCACGGCGGAAATGTGATATTTTCCGGCACACCGGAAAAACTTCTGAAATGCAAAGATTCTGTCACAGGGCAGTATCTGAGCGGAAAGAAAATCATTCCCATTCCCGAAACCAGAAGACAAGGAAACGGAAATTTCCTGACCGTTGTCGGCGCACAGGAGCATAATTTACAGAATCTGACAGTCAGGTTTCCGCTCGGAAAGTTTGTCTGTGTGACAGGGGTATCCGGTTCAGGCAAATCTTCACTTGTAAATGAGATACTCTATAAGCATCTGGCCGCAAAGCTCAACAGGGCGAAAATCAAAGGCGGAAAGTGCAAAAAAATCGAGGGTATTGAAAATCTGGATAAAGTTATCTGTATTGACCAGTCCCCCATTGGCAGAACACCACGCTCGAATCCGGCGACTTATACAGGAGTTTTCACGGATATTAGAAATTTATTCGCACAGACGAATGATGCCAAAGCACATGGTTACGGTGCAGCAAGATTTTCATTCAATGTCAAGGGCGGACGCTGTGAAGCCTGTGAGGGTGATGGTATCTTAAAGATTGAGATGCATTTTCTGCCGGATATTTATGTTCCGTGCGAAGTGTGCAAAGGAAAACGCTATAACCGCGAAACACTGGAAGTCCACTACAAAGGCAAATCTATCTATGATGTTCTGGAAATGACAGTTGATGAAGGTGTCCTGTTTTTCGAGCACATCCCGAAGATTGCAAAAAAATTGCAGACTTTGCAGGAAGTCGGACTAGGCTATATCAAGATAGGTCAGCCGGCAACCACGCTTTCCGGCGGAGAAGCGCAGAGAGTAAAGCTTTCGACAGAGCTTTCCAGAAAAGCAACCGGAAAAACCGTCTATATCTTGGACGAACCAACCACCGGACTGCATACAGCAGATGTTCACAAGCTGATTGAAGTGTTGCAGAAGCTTGTTGATGCCGGTAATACTGTTATTGTTATCGAGCATAATATGCATGTGATTAAAATCGCAGATGAAATTATTGATTTAGGTCCTGAAGGTGGTGACGGCGGCGGCAGAATCGTCGCACAGGGTACACCGGAAGAAATTGTTCAAGTTCCGGAATCTTATACAGGAATTTATCTGAAATCCTATCTGGAACAGAAACAGGTGAAATAATATGCTGCGCAAACTGATACGGATTCTGTTTAACAGAAATACTATGTTTATTCTGATGATGTTGATTCAGGCGGCTTTTCTGGTGCTGACGATATTGTTTCTGAGTCAGAATTATGTCTGGGTCTATGCCGGATTGCTGGCACTGAATGCGGTGCTGGCGGTGTATATCAGCAATACTTCGGAAAATCCGTCGTATAAAATGCCTTGGTTTCTGCTGATGCTGATTTTTCCGTTATACACAGGACTGGCTTATCTGATGATTAAAACAGATGTCGGACACAGAATGTTCAAGAAAAATTATGCCCGGCGCGTTGTCGAGACGAAAAAATATATTCCTCAGAAAAAACAGATACTGCATCAGATGCATGAAAAAAGCTCCGTGAATGCACATCTTGCTGAATATCTGGCAAATTACGGCGGATATCCGGTTTATCGGAATTATCATTCGGAATATTTTCCGCTCGGCGAGCAAATGTTCGAGAAGATGAAAGAAGAAATCAGAAACGCAAAAAGATATATTTTTCTGGAGTTCTTCATTATTGACAAAGGCATGATGTGGGAAGAACTGCTTGTACTCCTGAAAAAGAAAGCTTCACAGGGGGTAGATATCAGAATTATGTATGATGGTTTCGGAACACAGTTCATCATGCCGACGCAGTATTTCCAGAAGCTGGAGCAGTATGGCATTAAGTGCCGGGTATTCAACGGATTCAAACCGTTTCTGACATCTTCGCAGAATAACCGCGACCACAGAAAGATTTTAGTCATTGACGGGCACACGGCATTCACAGGCGGAATCAATATCGCAGATGAGTATATCAATCAGAAAGTTCGTTTCGGACACTGGAAAGACGGCGGAGTCATGTGCAAAGGCGCATCTGCATGGAGCTTCACGGTGATGTTTTTGCAGTTATGGCATCTGGAAGAAACCGATAAGGGCGAACTGGAAAAATATCGTCCGTCTGAAGAATTTCCGGCGAATTATGATGGGTTTGTTCAGCCTTACAGCGATTCACCGACTGACGGCGAATATGTCGGCCGGAATGTTTATCTGGATATTATTAATAATGCACAGGATTATGTCTATATCATGACGCCGTATCTTGTGCTTGACCATGAACTGATTACCGCTCTGGGACTGGCTGCCAAAAAAGGAGTGGATGTCCGCCTGATGATGCCTCATATTCCGGATAAATGGTATGTCTATTCGATAGCATGGAGCTATTATCAGGAACTTCTTGACGAACATGTCCGGATTTATGAATATCTGCCGGGATTCGTTCACGCAAAGAATTTCAGTTCTGATGACAGAATCGCTGTTTCGGGGACTATCAATATGGATTACAGAAGCCTGTATCTGCATTTTGAATGCGCCTGTGTTTTTTATCAGAGCAGTACGGTGACAGCAATCAGGGATGATTTTATGCAGTCACTTCAAAAATGTGTGGAAATTACATCAGAGGACTGCCGGAAACGTCCTCTGTTCAAGAGAATCGTGAGCAGTATTCTCCGGCTGTTTGCTCCTTTGATGTGATAGATAAATTAAAATTTTTTATTTAAGGAGTTGTTTCAACAATGAGCACAGAAAATCAAAACTGTACACATGATTGTAGTACCTGCGGAAGTGCCTGCGGTGAACGCACAGAACCTCAGGACTTGCATGAAAAACCTAATGAACTCAGCAAAATCAA
>SVNI01000021.1 GCA_015066975.1 Ruminococcus sp.
ATCAAAAGCAGAAAAACAGAAATGACCTCGTGAAAGAAAATGATAAACTCAAAAAGGAAATTGAAAAACTGAAAAAAACAAAAAAATCAGAGCTGGGTGAAGAAATTACTCGCTTAAATGACGAAATCAGCCGTCTGAAAATAGAAAAACAAGATGCGGATAGCAAGCACAGAGAGGAAATACAGACTTTCAAAAAGAAATGCGAAGAACTGGAAAGAAAGGCTTCATCTCCAGTATCTTCAATCACTCCCAAAGCTATCAGCGAATCCGTCAGTAATCCGAGAAACGATAATCTTTCTGGAAATATAGACATGCCAGTATATGACGGCAAGCCAAGAACCAAAACCCAAAAAGAACTTGAACAGGAAGAAGCAGATAAAGAAGCTATGGGCTTACTGAAGAAACTGACCCCACAGAAAGAAGGAGAACTCCCTCTTGAAACTGATGACGACGAAGGCACACAGAGTATGTGAGGAATAAGCCATGTCAGAAGAAATTCACAAAATTACAGAATATACACGCGAAAATCAAGAGCCGAAATCAGAACAGCTCCGTATGATTGAAATCATCCAGCAACTTGTGAAACTCCATAACGAATACGCTTCCGGAATGCTGGAGCTGGATAAAAAACAAGCTGCCGCAGATGAAAAAATGCATACGCTCGAAATGCAGGAAGCTCTCCTGATGCGCGAAGTCGAAAAAATGCGGTCTGAAAATATCGATTACTGGAAACAGAAAAAAGAAGAACTCGTAACGTTAAAGAAGATTTCGGAAACGCTGGGCTCTGCACCCAGCGGAAATCCTCCCGAACAGGGAGAAAAATTCAAAAAGCTGAATCAGGAAAATGCAATACTAAAAAAAGAATATACCGAATTGTACCAAAAATTCCATGAGCAGGAATCGGAACTTTATGAATTGAAAGATGTAAACGAATCTCTGACAATACAGTTAGAGAAACTTCAAGCAGAACAAGAAGAACTGAAAAAACGGTTACAAGAATTTCAAGAAATGCGATATCAGTTAGCAGAGGAAAAAGCACAGGCCGAACAGCAGAAAAAAATTACTGAAACTACACTCAATTCCAAAATCAGCGAACTGACTGAGTGGAAAGAAAAACACAAGGAATTGGTATCAAAGTGTAACGATATTGTGAAAAAGTATAATTACCTACTTCGTGAGAATCAAAAGCAGAAAAACAGAAATGACCTCGTGAAAGAAAATGATAAACTCAAAAAAGAAATTGAAAAACTGAAAAGTATACAGAAAACGCACAATAATAATTCTAATGAAATAGATATGTCGATATATGACAGCGAGTCACTAATATTAGACCGAGGAATTCTTGAAATTGATGAGGACGAAGATTGATGAGGACGAAGGCACACAGATTTTAGAATGATGATGTATATCATCACAAAGAACACTTTGAATACGCAAGACAGCTCTGCCCTGTGCAGAATTCTGTCTTTGTATAACGGAAGTCACACACTTCTGTCTTATATTAATAAGGAGGAATTTTTTATTATGCAAATATCAGAAAGACCCCAGAGAGTCGGCATTGACCTCGGAACGACTAACACGGTTGTATGCTATTATGATGCCGATGATAACCCTTGCTATCTGACTTTTGGCCCTAGAAGAGAAAAGTTTTTGTCTTCAGTCGTATTTATCGACGAGGCCAATAAAAAAGTAGAAGTCGGAAGCAAAGCTGTTTCCAGAACAGAACAAGACCCCCGCAAAGTCATCCGTTCTTCAAAAACACATATGGGAGACAGTTCTTTCTATTATCCGGATGCTTCACAGGGACATGATTTTACACAGAAATTCTCTGCTATGGATATTGCAACGTATATCCTGAAAGAAGTTAGAAATACACTCATCAAAAGAGGTATCTTTGACGGGAACAGAGAAATTGAAGCAGTTATTACCGTTCCTGCGCGATTCAAGACACAGGCAATCGCCGAAACTAGCAAGGCAGGCGAAAAAGCTGGTTTCAAAGTGGTGAATATCCTGAAAGAACCCGTTGCTGCAGCTTTCGCTTATGTGGAAGAACATATTCCGGAAAATACGCAGCTTTTTGTGGTAGACTTCGGCGGCGGTACACTGGATTTGACTTTCATGAAATATGTGGATGAAAGTCAGAATAAAATTTATGATACGATTGCAACTAAAGGTAATGAACATCTTGGCGGTGATGATATTGATAAATGCGTTGTCAAGCTGTTTAAAGAAGTGATTAAAGAAGATTTGGGAATTGACCTTTCTTCTATTGAAACATCTGGATTGTCGGAACGTGATTTCTATCAGGCAGAATACAGACTGAACAGAGAAGCGATTGAAGCAAAAATTGCACTCAGTCAGTTTGATGCACCTGGAGATGAAAATTCTCCTGAAGCAAAAGTCAGGGTTTATATTCCGGAACTGTTCTCTGTCAATGGCAAAGGCATTCCGTTTGATTATGAACTGAAGCTGAAAGAATTCAATCAGTGCTGTGAGCCGGTTTTCAAAGAATTTGTACGTTGCATTGATTCTTTGTTTTCAGAGACTAAGAATGTAGAAATTACAGATACTAAAATGGTTCTGCTGGTAGGCGGAAGCTGTTACATTCCGAAAGTTCGCGAACATATTCATAATATTTTCCCTGATTCTGAAATGAGAATTGCAGATTTGTCCAATGCGGTTGCGCTTGGCGCAGGGATTTATATCAATACAGGAAGTGTGGTTCGTAACAAGACTGTGTATGATTTGGGAATTGCGGCCGAAAATAAAGATACGCATCAACTGGAATTCAGTACAATTGTACCTAGAAATACAACTATTCCGGCAAATGATTTCTGCAACAAGTATACAACAACCCGCGATTTTCAGAAAGTTGTGGATGTCATGGTCTATGAAAGAAAGCCGGAAGTTCCGGAAGATGACTGCGACCTCAGCAAGTGTGATTATTGGGGCGAACTGAAACTGACGGATTTCCTGACCGGCAGAAAGGGAGAACCAGAAATAGAAGTTTGCTTCGATTATGATACAGGCGGTCGTCTGACTGTTACTGTGACAGACCTGAGACAGGCAGAATCCAAATGTGGGAAACGTACTGTGATTGAAGCACGTTCTGCACCGCCGAAGTCAGCGCGGACACAGGCACAGCCTCTGGATATTTTCCTGCTGATTGATGCTTCCGGAAGTATGACCAGCGTTGTGGCCAAGAACAGCAATATAACCAGAATCGAAGCAGTTAAGAATGCTGTTGGAACACTGGTGACAGAACTGACAGACTTAAGCCTTCAGAAGATAGGCATTTACTCTTTCGGAGACACTTCACGCGGAATTGTTTCACTGACTAATGATAAATCTGTTCTGCTGGCGAAATCAGCCGGAATTCGTGCAGACGGTTCAGCTACTATTGTAGCCGGAGCTATCAATTCCGCAGCAGATGCTCTGAGAAAAAGTCGTGCAGAAGGCAGAATTCCTGTCATTATTATCCTGACAGATGGTCTGTTTCATGACAAGTTGGCAGCAGCTTCTGCCGCTGAAAAAGCAAGAAAAGATAATATTCGGGTAATTACTATCGGTTCGGGACAACTTGATTTCAATCTTTTGGCTTCTATGGCTTCTACAAGAGCTGATGGTTCGCCGGATATGTATAAAATCGAAAATATGAACGAACTACGGGGCACATTCGGGGAAATTATGGATTCCCTGACACAGTTATAAAATACAGGAGGAAACAGATATGGATAATTATAAAATGGATTTTTCTTCTGAACAGATGCAGGAAGCTCTCCAGAATTCTGATATTCAATATGACGGCCTGATATCTGCACAGGATATTTTGGATGAGTTGGAATCCCGTCAGTTCGGGGGAAACGAAATCAGAACACTGCTCAAAGAACTGATTAACTTGTATTACGGAAAAGAAACACAGGAAGCGGATGCGCTTCAAAGCATTGTCCTCAGCAACCGGAAAAGCGGTAATGTACAGTTCTTTCATGATAATATCTTCATTGACAGCATGAATTATGACCGCGAAAGTATGTATGAAGATGAGGAAGAACCTTTGGAAGAACCTGACTATTCTATTGATGATTCCTTTGAAGAAAAGATTCCGGATGATATTTTGAAAAGTGACGAATCTACAAAAGTATATTCCGTACCGGATGACGATGCTGAACCCGAAGAAGAAACTGGTGAAGAAAAAGTTTTTGAAATCTCAGAAGGACCTGATGAAGAAGAAGAATACGAAGAATTGGATAATGAGGAAATACTCGATGAGGAAACTGTGGAAGAACCAGAAGCGGAAATTGAGGAAGAAGCTGTTTCCATTCAGGACATTCCCGACAGTCTCGAAAATGCCCGGAGATATTATGATGCGCTTAAATATCAGTATCCTATTCATAATCTGGAAGATGATGAAATCAATTATTTCGATGCAACAACCGAGAATCTGATTTATGAGGGAACAGCAATTTCTGTCAGTGATGATATATGCCTTTCCATCAGCCTGAAAGAAGACAGTGTAAACGAACACTTTTGCATGATTGTCAGTGATGATGAGGAAGTTGTCGTGCTCGGACATTTCCTGCAAAAAGAAGATGCTTCTCTTAAAAATTACTATATCGAAGCCTCAGCACAAAATATCGATTCTGAAAAAATCAGCCGTACAGGAATTCAATTCCATGTGGTGTTTGCCAATGCGGATATGAATACTTTCTACAAGGGAAATATCGAACTGCATATCGGAAAACGCCGTCTTTCAGAAAAAACACTCTGCATTGATTTCGGTACAAGCAATACTACCTGCGGTATCTATACAGATGATGATACAGATAATATTGAAATTGTCCGCTTTGTTGATACAACTAAGAAAAATCATGAAATTAGCTGTCTTTGCCCGACAATGGTCTATGTGAATAAAATCGGCAGCAAGGATATCGAAACGGGTAAAGCACAGAATGTGGAATATCTGTTCGGATATGATGCACAGAAAGTCATGATTGATGAGAATTATAATCCTAAAGGCTCTGTCTTTTTTGAAATCAAACGCTGGATTGCTTCTCCGGAAGAACTGGAGGAAATCTGCGACGGAACTATCAATGCTTATGTTCCCAGAAAAGAAATTATCAGCGCGTACCTGCATGATATCATCAGAAAAGCAGAAGTTTATCTGAAATGCAAATTTTATAAATTCCATTTCTCTGCACCTGTCAAGCTGAAAAGCAAATTCATCCAGTTTCTTCAGGATGATGTGTTCACCGGAACAGTTTCCGGACAGCCCTATCAGGTAATGAGTGCCCAGGACAGCATTGACGAGGGCGTTGCAATTATTTATAATTATATCTCAGAAAATATCCGTCAGGCAGATAAAAATAATCAGGAATTTTCAGAAGAAAAGAAAATCATGATTATTGACTGCGGCGGCAGTACGACAGACCTTGCAAGCTGTCATTATCAGTTCTCGAAAAAAGCTGTCGGCTATGATTTGCAGTTGGAAACCCATTTCGAGAACGGAAACTCTAATTTTGGCGGCAATAATATCACCTCCAGAATATTCCAGCTTCTGAAAATCAAAATTGCTGCCTATTACAGCGGAAAGGGAACTGCTGTCAGTACGGCAGACCTGATTCAGAACAGCGAAAATGAAATGCTTAATGCTATCGATAAATGCATTAAAGATGGTCAGCCAATGCATATCTATGACCTGCTTGACCAGAAAAGCCGGGAAAGTGAAGAAATTCTGCCAACTACCTTCAATGGTACTTCACGCTATGCCAAAACTGCCAGAACTAAACAGCAGACAAAACGTAATTTCTATTATCTGTGGCAGCTCGCCGAAAAAATCAAGATTGAATTCTTTACCAGAACAGATATTGTTGCCATTGATTTCGATTCCGAATCCAGTCACGAAATTCTGGTGGACTGGAAAAATCTGTATTTCTATATCAAAAATCCCGAAGATACCGTGCCACCACTGAAATCTACTGTTGACATCTACGGTGAAGACAGTGTTCCGGCTGTCAGAATCAATACAAAAGAAATTGCTGCTCTGCTTCGGCCGGATATTTATTATCTGCTTACAACCATTTTCAGAATGGATGATATTGCATCCCTGAGTCAGTATGACTGCATTAAACTTTCCGGACAGTCCTGCAAGATTAATCTGTTTCAGGAATTGCTGAAAGAATTCGTTCCCGGCCGAAACCTGCGCACCGGCCAGATAGTGACATCCTGCGAAAATAATCCCGAAAAACTGAAACTCGACTGTGTATACGGCAGTATCATGTATATTCGTGACAGGGATTATCACAGAATCAATTCATTTAATAAACACACCAGCCAGAAAATCCTCTACAATGTAGAAGCGTCCAGAGGTGGCATTGATTCCCATTTCCTGATTGAAGGAACTGAAAAAGGTGATACTGCAAAACCGCTCTATATTGAACAATATACCGCAAACAGCGGCCGTCTGATGATTCGTGTGTTCCTCAATACAGCCGAAAAGAAACTCCAAAATTCGTTTGATGTTCCGATATTCTTTGAAAAATACGAAAATCAGCGGGTTTCTTTGGAAAATACACCAGATGCTGATATTTTTAATTCTATGGAACAGATGATTCTCGACCGTGCCTATCCGCTTCTTTCCATTACCCAAATACCCGTGGTGGAAGACGGCCGCAGCATGAATCTGATTGAAGATTTGCTGGCACGCATTGAAAATATTGACCTGGATGACGGCGAAGACAGAGTTCTTGTATTTGCTGTTCCCAACAGTGACGGCTACGGCTTTATGCTCTATCAGCTTCTGAAATCTGTAGAGAACGACACATCTTCCTATTACCTGACGTATCAAAAAAGTTACACGTTTGAAGACGGCATTGCTTCCTGTTCACTGTTTGACGGAAAGAACTGCATCTGACAATATACTTTGCAGTATCATTTTTCTGAATTCTGCCACGGAAACAGCATTCTTCCGGATGCTGTTTCCGTACGGAGTCAGGAAAAAGAAAATAAGAGGTGAAACTATGGCACAGGAAAAATCAAAATCTCTCAAAGAACTCGCTCTGGAAGCCGGTATTGCTATGGAAACAGCTTTAGAAGCTGTCAGAAAAACGGGAAAATATGATACCGTCATGCTGAATATTCCCGTATTCGGAGAAAGATTAGAGTTTTATCAGCAGGTGATTTCCGGAATTGCTCCGGAAACAGCCCCAGAAACAGAACAGTCGGCAGAAAAAAAAACAGACAGCACTTCTCCCGTTCAGCCCCGGAAACCAAAATTATCAAAACAACAGCAAAAACAGAAAGAAATCTTTAAAACCAAAGAATTTCTGAAACAGTGTACTGAAAAAAACTATCTGATTATCATAGATACATGCAGTATTCTGGGAAAGGGAACTATCGACGGCAAACTGTATTTTTCCTTTCCGCTTTTCATGAAGTATGCTGAATCCGTTCTGAAAGCCTCCGGGAAAAAAATCATTGTCCCCTATATCGTCCGCGAAGAAATGCGCAGACAGATTGAAAACAAACCCGGAACAGAAGAAGCTGAACGCAGTACCAGAATGCTGGCAGTGATTGAAAAATGGGAGCAGAAAGACTGCCTTCAGATTGTAGGCGGAGAAGAAGACTGGAATCATGACTACTCTCCCCATGCAGATAACTTCCTTTTTAATAAAATCAGTGAATTTAAAGACTGCGGTCAGAATACACTGCTGATTACACAGGACGGCGGTCTTGCCGGAGATGTGAGAAATATTATGAATCTTCAGCATTATGGACATAAAAAATCCATCAAAGCAGAAATTGTTGTCAGAAAACTGGATATTGTTACTGGTGTTCTAAGAAAACCTAAACTTAAAAAACAGCAAAATAAGAGGTGAGAAAATGGAAAAACCAAAATCACAGTCTCTGAAACAGCTTGCTGAACAGTATCAGATAGATATTACACTTGCCATTCAGACTGTCGAAGAAGAATATGATTCTGTAGGCGCAAGTATTCCCGTCTACGGCGAACGGCTGGAAGGCTATGAACGCATCATAAAACAGCTTGCGGAATCAGTCCGGCCACAGAAGCCGGAAATAAAACCTGGCGAAAAAGATTCTCCTAAACAAGAACCAAAAGTTCCGACGAAAACCGGAACAAAACATCCTTCAAGACCACATTCCCCCATTTTAAGCGATTATATTGTGCTGACACAATCCGCTCTGAGAAAAGAAAGTCTGCCGGATTTTTTACAGGGATTCCGGGAAACCCGTGCAAAATACAGACTTCATAACAAAATTGTCATTCAGAGCCAAAGTCTAGAAGCACTTGCAAAAGAAGCAGAAGAAAAAGCGATTTTCCGCAATAATCACAATGCACTCCAGAAAATGAAAGAAAACGGTCTGATAGAATTTATCGGCGGAGATATCTCAGACGAAGATATTTGGCTCTGGAAGTTTATTAACAAAAAATGCGAAAGAAATACATTTGTTGTCGTCGGCAGAAATGAAATTCTTTCCCAGAAAATCGACAGAAAAAATATCCGCAACGGAAATGACCCTCTTTATACTTATATTAAAGAACGGGAACTGAATGAAAAAGGACTCTTTGTCAATCCGCATACCATAAAAAGACCGTTCTGTCCGGTGCAGAATCAGAAGAAAACTATCTGTTCTGAAAGTCAGAAATCAATCACAGGAACTTTGCCCGAACATCCGGGTGATGTTGTCTATGACAGATATGAAAAGCCGATTATCCTGGGTGGGTGTGACCCGAATAAAAGTGGTGCAGAGGGAAGAATTTTCAGCTATAAAAATAATAAATGCATTAAAATCCTGTTCCGTGAACATATCACAGAACTAAAAATCAAAAAGCTTCAGCTTATGGTAAATGCCTATCCTGAAATGTATCATCAGGATGCTTTCATCATGAATCGCATTGCCTGGCCGGAAAAAATTGTCTATAACGAAAAAGGGGAGGAAATCGGCTATATCATGCGGTTCTTTTCTGAAACAAGACCGCTTTCAGATTATACTTATGACGAATTTCCTAATATTATCGAAGGCATTACGAAAACCCATCAGGTCAGAATGGCAAAAAGTTTTGCCGAAATCATCAGCTTTATGCATGATAACCATGTGATTTTATGTGACCTGAATACCAAAAATGTCATGTTTGACCAGTCGCTTCAGGCATATCTCGTAGATATGGATTCCGTGCAGATTGCAGATACAGAGTATTATTATCCCACGCGTGTCGGAACAGAAGAACTCCTCTCGCCGGAACATATCGAACATCCGGATAATTATGCATTCCTGCATAAAGAAGCAGATGATGTCTGGGCTATGCAGATACTGCTGTTCCAGATACTCACCCCTGCCGGGCATCCCTACTCAACAACTCTGAATAAAGGTCTGAAATGGATTGTCACACACGGCTGTTTTCCATTCCAAGCCGGAACACATCCGGCAAAAGACTATCTGCGCGATGGCAAAGGCGGTATCTGGTATAATATTTTCAGCTATCTGCCCGGTTTTCTGAAACATGCTTTCTGGAATGCGTTCGAGGCCGAGGGAGAAAATTTCCACGAAGATGACAGACTGCCTTCCGCTAAATGGCTGGCATATATCAAACGCTATGAAGAAGAACTTCCCAACATGATAAAAAAGAACCCCGATTATGATGCCTATTGGCCAATGACTTCCAATACAGGTGAACCGGATACACCCCCAAAAAAAATGACAGATACGTCCCGGACATCCGAACCGGCTGGCAAGAGAAATATCAGTTGGAATACTGTCGTCCGTGAAAATAAGAAAAAATAAAATCAGCAGATTTGTCCGGGATTTTCCCGGACAAATCTGAATTATGTACCAGTGCTCCAAAAAAGCAAGGAGGAATTTTATGTCAGCAAATCCCAAAAATAAAAATCAAAGAAGCAAAAGGCCGAATACACAGCCAAACCGCCAAGTCAGTACCAAACTCGGTTCACATCTGGACTTGAACGATGTGGATATCATGGAACAGAACAAAAGATTACAGTCTGTCATCCTGGTAGATACTTCCGGTTCTATGACCGAATATCAGAGTCTGCTGAAAGAATGCGTCATCCGTCTGTATGATGAAATCCTCAGTGATACTATGGCTGCACATTCTGTAGAACTTGGTGTTATCACGTTCAATGAGAAAACAGACGTCATTCAGGATATCGTGGAAGTGTACCGCCAGAAAGACAAAGGCAGAAATCTCAGCTTTAAATGCGACGGCGCAACACTGACAGGCCACGCTGTGAATGTAGCTCTCCAGAAACTGGATGAACGCCGCAATAAAGTAAAAATGCGCGGAATTCAGCAATATCCGCCAATTCTGTTTATCCTGTCCGACGGCGACCCGGCCTGCCCGGATGATGATAAAAAAGAAGAAAAAACACTCGAACTCCTGAAAAGCAATATTAACCGCATCAGAAAACGCGTTGCCAACCAGCAGCTTACAGTCTTCTGTCTCCAGATTGGCAGTGCATTCAATACCAATGTCATGCAGCAGCTTACAGGTCTGGATACAATGGAGCATGTCTGCAAAATCGATAATAATACAACAGAAATCGAGAATTTCTTTAAATGGGCCTCCGATTATCTGAAAAGCAAGAGCAAAGACAATCCCCCTGCAAAGGAGCGTCCGGAATGGAAGTAAAACAGAACTCTTTCTTTCTGACTGCTTCTTATCGTGAAGCAGGTGTGACACATCTCGAAAATTATCATGATTGCGAAGATGCTGTTTGTACAGGTATCTGTCAGAAACCACATCTGGCTGTTTCGGTTCTGTGCGATGGTGCAGGTTCTTGTCAGTATGCCGAAAAAGGTGCGGAAATTACAGCGGATACTGTTCGGGAAGTACTGACAGAACGCTTTGAAGCACTCTATCATATGCCGGAAGAAGAATTTGCAGAATATCTGCTCCGGTGTGTCCGGAACAGGCTGGCTGACGAAGCAGAAATGCTCAGATGTGAGACGAAAGAACTTTCTGCAACGTTATTATGCGCTGTGCTTGCTTCTGATGGAAGATATCTGTATTTTCATATTGGTGATGGTATCATTGCTGCGGCTGACTGTCAGGGAAGAAGCCGTCTTGTTTCTTCTTATCAGCATGAAATCGCCCCGAATTATACAGTTTTTGTTACTACAGAAAATGCAAAATATTATTATGGAAAAGGACAAGGGGATATTTCTGCATTTCTGCTGATGAGCGACGGCCCTGAACCTTCACTCAGCTATGGAGGCTTTCTGACCTCCAGAGCAAAACTTCTGGTTTATATGAGCTATTTTTTTAAAGAAGACAGGCTCGAAGCTGAATTGCAGGCACTCACAGGCTATCTGAAAAAGCATGGCATGTATGATGATGCTTCTTATGCGCTGCTGGCAGACAGAAGATTTGCTGGAGAAGTGTTCCAGAATATACCGGATAACTGGATAAATCTGCTGTTTGGCATGAGTGAGAAAAAAAGTAAAAGTCAGAAAAAGAAAATTGCTGACCTTCTGGAAGTGCTTGCACTGGAGGACAGTGTATCAGAAAATGAAGCCGCGGATATTCTGCATCAACACCGCGATAAGAACCGCACTTACCGGAAATTATTATGCCTGATGGAATCAGGTGTTCTGATATATCAGGATGGAAGATATTATTTCAGATAATGCAAAAATGCTCCCACAAAAGGAGCATTTTGTTATATTACTGATAATTATCATAGAAATTGATATCGTTTTTTTCTGAATTTTCTGTCGTATTCTGTGAAATCTCCTCCGGTTCTCTGAACCAGTATTCATAAGTGATTTCTGTCTGACTTTCCTGAGAGGTTTCCTGCTGCTGTTGCTGCTGGGAATGCAGTACATATGCAATAATCAGAACAGTTTCGAGAAGCAGAAGTATCAGGAAAATAAGCGGAAGATTGATTTTCTTTTTACTCATGAGGTATCACTCCCAAACTGTCAAAGACTGCGAGAAGCCGTTCTGCCATAGCCGCTTCAGTAGTCAGATAGTTTTTATCAGATTCCAGATAATTCACCGCAATCACGCCGGTGCAGATAATGTTCTGTCTGCTTTCATCAAGAAGCGTGACAGCCATGGTGTGATTGTCCGGATTCGGGGACATATCTGCTGTGCCGGATTTGGCAAGCAGTCTGCCGGAATGAATGAACTGATAGGAATAATCTGAAAACGAATTCGGATAACATGCCGTATAGTAGGAGAATGTCTGCTGAAGACCTTCTACAACAATATCATTCGTCATGTCGATATCCATATGCAGTTCTTCTGTTTCCTGCGGCGAAGCATGGTAGATGATACTATTATCCGGTGTTCTGACTTCTGCAACATCAAACGGCTGGTAACATTTTCCCGAAAGTGCGTGATTATAAAGCGCAGCAAGACGGATTGTCGTCAGAACGGCTTCCTGTCCGTATGTCACTTTCTCTGCGAAGCGTGTCACCCGATTCGGATTATTGAACGGCATCCCCGGAATGGTATGGGTATCAGTATTCAGACTGCTGTCCAGCCAGAAAGTATCAGAAAGCAACTGCATATATTTTTCAAGTCCGAGTTCCTGCACATGTCGTAAAAAATATGTGTTGGAAGAATACGCCAGAGCATCTCCGAGACTGACTGTCCGAGGGTAGACTGCCCGGCTGTAGTCATGATTCCGGATGGGCATTTCCTCTGAACCGAATGTGACTTCCGGAACATCAATGAAATTAGAATTATAGACAGAAAATTCTTCCGGAAGAAGCGCATTATTCTGCTGGAGAATCCGGGCGGTAATCGTCTTGAAAGAAGAACCGACACATTCGGCATCTTCACAGCGAAGGGAATTGCCTTCAGCATCTTTTATGACATAGCCGTTTCCGAAATCATGATATATTTTCATATTTTCATCCGGCTGAGGCGGTAATGCATTTCCGGCATCTTCTGACATGCAGTAATCATATAATAGCTGGTCATAATCTGTAATCGCCTTGCAGTTGGAGCTGACATTCACCAGAATTGCACCATCTGCCCCGACAACGGAAAGACTGCTGAAACGACAGCTTCCCTGAAAATCCTGAAGCTGTTCATAAGCTGTTTTCTGCCCTCCGGAAACAATTGTTGTGATAACAGTATCACCGACAGCATTCTGTCTGTTGGAATAAGCAACATTGGCACTGAGTACAGATTGCAGATTGTTCAGCAGACCGTTTGCAGTATTATTTTCCACAACGTTATTTTTGACACCGACAGCAGAAGCATAATATTCTTCTGTTGGGACATAGAGATGATATTTCAAATCAGAACGGATGGGATTTATCAGTTCTGTTTTTTCATCTTCTGTCGTGTCAATTCCGATATGCTTTGTCATGGATTTGCCATCCAGTGTGTAGAGACCGCCGTAAGAATTGCCTTTAGATGCCTGCATATCAGGCAGAACATACTCCAGTTGGCAAGCGTAATTTTCCGGCTGTACGCTGGTCAGCAAGACTGCTGTCCGGGTGAGTGCCGCAGCTCCCAGAACCAGCACCGCCGCGGACAGAATATGAATCGGTAATGGTTTCATTAGGCCTTGCTCCTCTCTCGCAGTGAAGAAATTTTTTGTTTCAGCATTTCATCCAGTTTGGATTGATACAGGGTAAAGCCAAGCAGTGCGCCGCTGAGTATATAGATAGTTTTTCCATAGCCGGAAGCATAGCAGCTTACACCGATAATCCCCATAATGCCGAGATTGCCCAGAATATTATACAGGCATATCGCAACAATACAGGTAAAACTTAGATAAGGCATCATCAGAAGGGGACATTCTGTTTCTAGCTTTCTTTTTTTCCAGTATTCGTTTCCGAGGACTGCTGTCAGGCATACAAGAATAATCAGCAGAGCCATCCAAATACAGCCCAGATAATGTGTAATCAGCGTCAGGGAAAAATCAGATTTTCCCTCTGCAAGATAGCGATAGCTGACATTCCCGAAAAAGCCGGCACTGCGAATCAGTTTTTCAGCAGTAATGGTCTGCGGAACTTCCGAAAAAATACGGTGAATTTTTGTTCCCAGTCCGTGCAGATGAGCATCCAAAGCATAACGCGCATCCTCTTCCAGACGAAGATAAATTAGAAGATAGTATCCTGCCGCGGCTGCCAGCACTGCGGCAACCATGCCCGTGATTATCCAGAAAGAAAGTCTGCTTTTCCGGCGCAGATAAAACCAGAACCAAATCAGGACGGAAAAGACAAAATAAGCAGGAATTCCGATTTCTGAGCAGACAAGATATCCCGCCAGTATCATCCCGAAAGAGGCATAATGCATTCCGGCGGCGGCTTTTCTGTGTGTGGTAAATCCACAAGATTCCGGCTGTTCGATAAAAATACGATAGTAATAAGAAAAAATCAGAAACAGATATGCCAGCAGTGGAATTCCAACCTGAATATTATGAATCATGGTAGTTCTTACACCATCATTAAGGAAAATCAGCGCAAAGGCAATGACAAGATTCAGGACAGCACTGAAAATCGGGAAGATTTTTTTCCTCGAAGTTAACAGAAACGGTGCAACTATCATGATAATCCATGCCGCCAGAAAAGAAATCAGAAACAGAAACGTATATTCTGTACAGAGCTCCGCCATTTCCTGTGCCTGTGCATATTCCAGTCCGGAAGTATAGTACAGCAGGGGAAGCATGGCGAAATTCGCCGTCTGTAACTGAAATGTCAGCAGCAGAACGGCAAATGCCATTTTGCTCTGTGCGGGATTCGTTGTTTGTATCAGAATCAGAATCAGAAGATAAATGACAAGAAGTATTCCGGAATGTACAAAAAATCTGACTCCTGTTTCGGGAACCATCTGCATACAAGTGCTGGTTATCAGCGGATGCAGACTGATAAGCATCAAAATCAAAGCACCTTGTAAAAATGATAATACAGAATTGGATATTGTTTTAGATATCATGATTCTCCTCCATAGGGTCAGGGTCTTCCTGTACAGCAAAGAGTGCAGATTTGATTATGCATGAATTTCGCAGAAGGCCGTTCATTCGGTTTGTCACTCCGGCACAGGCTGACTAATTTTTTCAGTTTCCCTGATTTGAGTGTATTCAGCCCCAGCTTGGTGCAGTTGGATGGCGGTTTTGTCATGCCGGGAATGTTGTCCCAGAGGATACCTCCGCCGTCCAGCATCAGATAAACAATATTTCCCATATAATAAATATCAAGGTCACAGCTCCCTTCCCCTGTGATGCCGGTAAAAGCCGGGCGCAGTCTTCCGCCGCGCTTGAGCAGAAAAATATTTTCAGGACAAAGACAGCCGTGCGGCATGGAGTCATGTAATTCTTCCAGAGCATCAAATAAATCACGGATGCTATCAAGCAGATAGTCTTTATAGAATTCCGACTGGCACAGCCATTGCAGATAGGCCGTATAGGAAAGGCCGTATTCTGTTTCCGTGACAACATAATCCAGAGAAATCCGTCCTTCCAAAGCTTGTTTGATTTCTTCCGGCGAGGTGGAATATTCCCAGTAAGTACGAACAACAGAAGAATGCTGTTCCAGTTCCAGTTTCCGGCAGCAAGCCAGCTTCTGGAGAAGGGAGGTTAAAAATTCCTGCTGCTGTTCTGTTGGCATTCTGCCAACAGCGCAGATTCTTTGCACGGTTTTCTGACCGTTCCGAATACGGCAGCACAAAGCGTTATACTGGTCAAGCACCAGAATGTCATTATCCTGTATTGGCTGAATGGAGTTTTTGAATTCCAGACTGCAAAGACGCTGATATTCTGCAAGATTCGGATAACCGCTTGTTTGCCGGGCATCAGAGGGCGCATATTTGCGTTCGGGGCATTGTCTGGGAGCAGACTGTTCTGCCGGGGCAGGATTTTTCAACTGCTGAAGAACAGACTGTATTTTTTTCTGTTCCAGTTTCAGATAAGCTTTCTTTGCTTCTTCTTCCTCCTTTTTTTTCTTTCCGGACAGCAGATTTTCTTCCGGAAAGGTGACATAACAGATGGCATCTGCCATTTCTGCCGCAGAAGGCCGTTTTGAAGATTTGGTGTGCAGACATTGACACAGATAATAAAAGAAATCTTCCGCTTTTTCGGAACTCAGCCCCAGACGGTCATAATTCGAGGGCTTAGGAATTTTTTCCCATTTGATTTTTTTTGTTTTGTAGTAATTTCCGTCATCCAGCATGACATAAGCAATCATTCCCATGGAATAGACATCAATTTTGTCATTTCCGCGGAATTTGCCTTTTTCTTTGGAAATTATGTGATGAAGTACTTCATAGGGCATGTAGTCTCTCGAACCGCCGACAACTGTGAAAGTCGTTGCGGAATTACTGCTTTCACCGCGGATGATATGGGAAATATTGAAATCAATAAAAGCAGGCTGAAGGCGTTCATATCGCTGGACTAGGATGATGTTTTTCGGCTTGATATCGCTGTGGGTGATGATGCGGTGCATTTCTGAAAGGGAAATAAACAAATCCCGGACAGCTTTCAGCACATGCGAAGTATAATTTGCTGACTGCCACAGCCAGCTAATGTAATTATAATAAGAAAGGCCGAATTCCATTTCTATGAAGATGTAATCCAGATTTTCTGCCGGAAGGCCAGCAGTATTTCCTTTCATTTTTTCGATTTCCGCCTGAATGCGCTCCAGAGGTGTGGAATATTCCGGATAGAAAGCCGCAGAAATCATATAGTGACCGTTCATTTTCTGGAAAGATTCAATTTCACGTTTGGCATGTTCTAGCAGTTCGTAACGGTCATTCGGCTGTAGTTCGGTGAGTTTATAAATTTTCTGCGCAATTTTTCTGCTGCCGCGTTTGCGATAGCATACAGCAGAAAAAGAGCCATATCCCAGAAAATCACCGTCTTTCGGTTCAGAACCGTCATTATTGATTTGCAGGTTGCACAACCGCTGATATTCTTCTTTGGAAGGATAGACATCATGTTCACCGGGAGAAGGACGATAACGGGTATCCATCATACAATAATAGTTTTCCGGCTGAGCTTCCTGCTTTTTTTCCTGCATACTGTCTTCCAGACGAAGCTGTTCCGCGCGTTTGATAGTGGCTTCAATAATGCTTTTTTCATAAGCATCTTCTGTATTTTTGAGATTGGGAACAGAGACGGGAGAGGGAGCAGGGGACGGAGAAGGATTTTTTTTCTTCTGCGGTTGGGGAGAGGATACAGGAGAACTGACTTTATTTATGATAGTTTCGGCTTCTGCTTTGTCAGCAGTATCCGGAATGCCGATAACAGGGTCACTGATACAAAGCTTTTCCAAGTCCCGAAGCATTTCTTCTGCGGAAGCATAATGTCCGCTGATTGCATTCCGGATAAAGTTCTGTTCCGAAGCGGAAAGTACTTTGTCATGAAAATCTGTCTGCTGACGGAGTTCCTGCATTCCTGCTTCATCAAAAGGCAGATTTTTTCTCATAGCATAGTAAATCAGCGCAGTATCACGCAAATCGTCAGCCACTTTTGGCTGTTGCTTCTGCTGCCAGCAGAAAATACCGAAATTTTGTATCTTGATTTTATTATCCAGTTGACGAATCATTAAATTTTTAGCATGAAGATTTCCATGCAATAAATTCTGACTGTGCGCACATTGCAGTCCGTTCAGAATCTGGAGACAGAGCTGCATCGCATCCTGAGAGGATATCTTGTTTTTTTTCATATATTCACCCAGCAGACAAGAATCAGAATTCAGTTCCAGTATCAGATAGGCGAACGGAATCTTCTGCGAGGCAGGAAGCCCGACAGAATGAAGCACGGTAGCAATATTGACATAACCGCTCGGTCTGCCTTTTTTGACAGTTTTGTTCCTATTGAGGATATTATTCAGATGCTGTACTTCGTCAAGGTCTTTGCTTGTTTTCTTGATGACTTCAAAAATACATGCCACATTGCTGCCGACAGACTGTGCACGGTAACCTGTCACAGCGGAAGTATCATACAGAAGTTCATACAGGTGATAGCCTGCAAAATCACGGTTGCTTAATAATTCTGCCATAATGTCACACCCTTCTGTAAGTGTTTATGCCGTGCCGCCATCCTCTGCCAAAGCAAATGCATTTTCTCTCCAGATGATGAGCTTCTGATTCAGCAGGGGACGCATTGTGGACAGCACTTTTCCGGCCGGACAATAGCCCTTTTCAACCAGTTCTTCCGGAGAAAGAGGTGATTGACGAAGTTCACGGAAAAGCGGCTGATATATAGCCGGAACATCCGGAATTTCTTCCGGCAATGATGCGGAACGTGAGATGAGTTCCGTTTCGTAATTGAGAATCTGCTGTGCTTTTTCACAGATTTCTTCATCATCCATGATGAGAAAAGCAGCAGAAACATCATCTTTGGTGTAAGTTTCTGCGATATAGTTTACTAAATCCTGTGTGAATGTTTTACCGTTTCCCAGTGCTGTACAAGCCGCCGCACAGCGAAGCTGTCTTCCGCCGTCAAGCGGATAATGCACCAGAAAATCTGCACCGTCGGTAAAAATAGAAAATCCTGTATAGCCGAGTTCCTGCATCCGGTTGCTCCAGAGCTGCATGGTCATCATGCATCCTTCCCGGTCATTGGTAAAGCAGGTTCTGTTCTTCGCGCCTGCGTTATAAGGCTCAATAAAAATACAGGGACTGAGCTGGGTATCAAATGTCACAATTGTACCGTCACCAACGGAAAAAGCAGTGAACATGCCGTCAGACCGAATGGCTACTGCTGCCAGTGTTGCAGAAAGTTCGTCTGTTTCAAACGGAACTTGCCGGAAAGCTTCTTCAATCTTATCGAGCAGAGCCGCTTTGAAGGCTTTTTTACTGGAGATTCGCCAGGCATTTTCGCTTTTCAGGAAATCAACTGCTGTCTGCACATTAATATCAGCGGCTTCTTTGGCGGCTTTGGCCGAAGAACAGCCGTCTGCAACGGCAATGATAGTAATATAGTCATCATGATAGTACTGCACGGCATCCTGATATTTTTCGCCTGCCTGTTCGTGCCGTCTGCCAATATGGTAAGCCGAAGCTGTTTTCATAATAATTCCTCTTTTCTTTGATGGTATGTTTTACTGTCCGGAGGTCAGTCTTCCTGGACAACAAGCACCAGATGCCGGAAAATGACATTCCATTTCTGGAAACTGTATATTTTTTTATGCAGGTAGACGGCTTCCAAATCATCTAGGAAGAAATCCGGAATCTTGTCAGAAAGTGCCTGTTCTATCAAAAGTTTCATCACATCCGGACAAGATGCATATTCCGTTCCGAACAGAATATGGAAACAAAAATCACAGAAGAAGCTGTCCTTGTCATAAGTATGCACCCATTTGGAAATCAGACAACGGCCGCCAGAAAAGACAAGGATACTGTCAAAAACAGGAAGTTCATCTTTCTGATGCTGTTCTGTCTGCTGAAGAATATCTTGCATCAGTAGAATGCGTTCTGTGATATTTCCAGAAGCCTGTCCGGCTTGTCCGAGCAGGTGCTTCTGAGAGAAAATGTCATCTGTAAGAAGAAGCCCCCAGAAAGCATGGGTATTTTTTTTGTAGAGCCTGATATTCTGCTGTTCAGAATATTCAGTATTCTTGAGAAGAACTCTGCCGTCTTCCGAGAAGAAGATATCCGGGAGAATTTCTGCGCCGATACAGTATTCCTGACCGTCATCATTCACAAGCAAGTTATCCAGATAGAGAAGTTCGCGGGTGATTTCGTCGGCATCCCACTGACCGTCATACCAGATGGCCATATGCTGATTCTGTACATCATTGATAGCCTTGACAAGTTTAAAAGAACGCGGAGAAGCAACAACAACCAGCACACGCCGACTTTCCTGATGCTGGAGCACTGCCGCGATAGTCTTATCAGGACCTCCTTCAATCCGGATGATTTCGGCAGTATCCTGTATCTGGATTGGTACGGAAGCATCTGCTTCCAGAATAACGCAGTCAACATAACGTGACAGCAAATCAGTATTGACTGTAGTATCCGGATGATTCTTTTCAGCCGGAGGATTATAAATTTCTGCCATGATTTTTCTCCTTTTTAGTTTTAATGCAAGTATTTATTGTTTCTTGTTCAAAGTCTGCGTGCCGTTTGTCGGTGCGCGCATGATGTAGTCATTGACATCAGATTCAGAGTATTTCATATTTACTGTCAAGTTTCCGTCTTTCATGATTTCTGCATTTATTTTGTCATCCTCGCTGGGTTCTGCCGGGCTGTTCTCCTGTTCAGAAGAAAAGGGCGGTACTTTCGTTTCCGGCGGAAAAGCGTTTTCTGGTTCAACAATTTTCTTGATTTCCTTTTTGGGTTCATGTGTCTGCTGCTGTGTGTCTGATGAGTTGTTTCCTTTCAGATTATCCCGGAACAGCGCAAACAGAGCAGCTCCGATAAGTGCGATAAGAATAATTGCAAACAGAAGCAGTTTTCCAATATCCATAAAATATTTCCTCCTTGTGCGGTATGGAGAATTGAAAGAATCAGTTCTTTCGATTCCAGCTCATATCTTCCTGATGACTTTGTTCCGGAATGGTTTCTTTCTGAGTGTGCTGTTTGGGTTTCCGGAATTTTTTTCTTCTTTTGACGGTTTTTTCTTCATCCGGAAGTTCAAACCAATCTGCAAAGAGCGTATGTCCGATACGCCTGATAAAAGCTTTTTTATCAGGAGAAAGGCAATGATAAACAATTATCATTGATGCAATAAAAATAAAGATAATAACAGCAGAGAGCATGACAACCTCCTCCGGATTTTCTTCTGTTTTTACAATTATCGTGTAAAACAGACAAAAATATTAAATATATTATAGCATTTTTTTGGGGTATTGTCAAGATGTTTTCAATTCAGATATCTGTAAGAAATGAAAAATGTTTCAAATCAAAATATCACTCTCTAATCTGGAGATGTTTTTTTCAAAATTGACTTGAAATACAACAGCATTTATGTTATAATGACAATAGTAAAAATTCTGACAGAATTGTTCGTAACGTTGAAAGTTTCTGTTCAGATGATACATATTTTATCAATCCCATACTTATTGGATTTATATTTAAGATGTATTTGTAAAAGGAGGAAATTTATTATGAAGATTTTTCAACAGGCTATGGCTATTGTGCTGACAGCAGGACTGCTCTCAACAGGTATGAGCAGCAGTATCTGTACAAAAGCTGCACAAACAGTTGCTATCTCTCCGGCGAGTACTTATGAAATCAATGACGGTGTGTTTGAAGGCTGGGGCACTTCTTTGTGCTGGTGGGCAAATCGCCTTGGCTATTCAGATTCGCTGGCACAGCAGGCCGCAGATGCCTTTTACGGTGATAATGGTCTCCGGCTGAATATCGCAAGATTTAATATCGGGGGCGGTGATAATCCCAGCCATACCCATATCACAAGAACAGATTCCAATATGCCCGGTTATACTGTCTATCAGAATGGCAATATTACCTATGACTGGAGTGCAGACTATAATCAGAGAAATGTCCTGCTGAAATCCATTCAGGCTGCCGGTGATGATATGATTGTCGAAATGTTCTCAAATTCACCGCCGTATTATATGACGAATTCCGGCTGTTCAAGCGGTGCTGTAGATGCAAACAGCAATAACCTGAAAGATGACTGCTATGATGATTTTGCACAGTATCTCGCAGAAGTCTGCTGGCATTACGAAAATGAATGGGGTGTCGATATCCAGAGTATTGATGCTATGAATGAACCCTATACAAACTACTGGGGAGCAAACAGTCCCAAACAGGAAGGCTGTCATTTCGACCAGGGTACTTCACAATCAAATGTGATTACAGAACTTCGGAAAGCTTTGAATGAAAAAGGCATGAATGACATCATGATTTCCGGAACAGATGAAACTTCAATTGATACGCAAATTACATCTTATAATAAGCTTTCTGAGGAGGCCAAGAATGCTGTTGACCGCATTGATACGCATACCTATTCCGGAAGCAAGCGTTCTGCTCTGAAAGATACGGCTGTTTCTGCCGGAAAAAATCTCTGGATGAGCGAAGTGGACGGCGGAAGCACTGCCGGAACAAATGCCGGAGAAATGGGCGCAGCTCTCTGGCTGGCTGGCAGAATCACCACGGATGTCAATGACCTGAATGCTTCTGCATGGATTATGTGGCAGGTGATTGACAGCCATATCTCAAAAGACGGCTACAACGGTAACAAAGATACCGGAATGGTAAATACTTCCGGCGGTTACTGGGGCGTTGCTGTTGCTGACCATGATAACGATACTATTATATTAACTAAGAAATATTATGCTTTCGGGCAGTATTCCAGATATATCCGGCCGGGCATGATAATGCTGAATTCTTCCGGCTCGACTGTAGCTGCCTATGACCCCGATTCCGGTCAGCTCGTTATCGTTGCGTATAATACTTCCAGTTCCGCAAGCGAAATTACTTTTGACCTTTCCGGATTCGGTGCAGTCGGCACAAACGCACAGGCTATCCGGACAAGTGCTTCTGAAAACTGGAAAAATATCGGAAATATCGCGCTTTCCGGTGATGCGCTGAATACTTCGCTTGCTCCGAATTCTATCACGACATTTGTTATTGAAGGATGTTCCGGCAATATCAGTCTGGAAAATCAGATTTCTCTGACAGAAGACAAACTTTCCGGCACAGCTTCCTGGAAAAATACTGCTTCTACAGATTATCGCAAAGTATTTGATGGTGATGTGAATACTTATTTTGACGGACTTGGTTCAGGATGGGTTCAGGCAGATTTGGGTGCTGTCTACGATTTAACCGCGATTGGCTGGTGTCCTCGCAAAGGATATGAATACAGAATGCCTGATGGCATGTTCCAGCTCTCTGAAGACGGTGAAAACTGGCATACAGCATACACGATTTCCGGAAAACCCAGCTTCGGAATGCACTATATCACGCATTTTACTGGCGGAAATACAGCAAGATATATCCGGTATGCCGTTCCGGAAGGCAAACCTGATAACGACTATAATTCTGATGATGTGTACTGCTGTAATATCGCTGAGATTGCTGTTTACGGCGATTTGAATCCTGCCGAAAATTATGATAAGATTATCCCGGCGGAAACTTCCGGCACAGAATCCTGGCAGAACAGAGGTTCTTACAATTACGGAAAAGCCTTTGACGGCAGAACAGATACTTATTTCGACGGCCTTGGTGCTGGCTGGGTACAGGCAGACTTTGGTGCATTGTATCATCTGAAAGCTATCGGCTTCTGTCCGCGAAACGGCTATGAATACCGTATGCCCGACGGCATTTTTGAAATCTCCCAGAACGGCGAAACGTGGGAAACTATCTATACTGTCCGGAACAAGCCCGATTTCTGCATGAATTATGTTCATCTGAATGATGAAACAACTGCCCGTTATGTCAGATACCGTGTTCCGGAAGGCAAGCCTTCCAATACTTGGAATCAGGATGATATATACTGCTGTAATATCGCTGAACTTGAATTCTATGGTTCTCTGGCAGAACAGCCTGTTGTTATTGGCGATATTGACCAGAACGGAACAGTCGGCTTAACAGATGTCGTTCTGCTTCAAAAGTATCTGCATGGTGTGGAACATCTTCCGGAAAGTGTGTCGGCAGATTTCACAGGAGATGGCATTGTAAATATTTTTGATTTCATCATGCTGAAACGGCTGCTCCTGAATGCATAAAAGATTTTCATCAGAAAAAATGCCTTATTTTATTCAGATAAGGCATTTTTTTCTGCTTTTATCCTGTCTGTAGAAATAAAGAATCGTGAATTAACACAATTGATGAAAAATATTTTTTCAATATTGTATCTCCTAAACAAATTTCAACTATGAAAATAATGCAGTTTTTATAAAAATAATATATTTAGAAAAAAGTCTTGACTTTTAAGCGTATTTCTGGTATAATAAAATAAACTTAAATTTTCGCTGTTAATGATGCATGATATCTTTCAATGCCTTATTTCTGCGGAAAAATTTTATTTATTTTCTCTTGCCTAGGGATAAGGGCAGGGATAAAACCCTTGAAAGGTGGTATGAAATATGCACAAATGGAAAAAAGTCTTAAATTTTGTTATGGCATTTACTTTGCTGGCAGCTTCTGCGCCTGTAAGCACTGTAATTGATAATGCTTCTGTATTATCTATTCAGGCTGAAGCGTATGCTTCTAATGAAGATGGCTTTATGTATAATGACTATGGCAGCTATGTAGGAGTTGTCGGCTATGAAGGCGAAGAAAATGGAGGCGTTCTTGTAATTCCGAGCGAAATTAACGGTTTGCCGGTTACAAGAATTGAAAAAAATGCTTTTGCTGATGCCGGAGACTACGGATATCTTACTTCTATTACAATTCCGGAAACAATTGAGTATATCGGCGCAAATGCATTTGCCGGATGCAAAAATGTGACAGAAGGTTATATTCCTTCCAAGTTTGTCGGTATCTGTGCAGCAGCAACTACAATTGAAGTTTCTGAAAACGTAACACAGCTTGTTAAGTTTGAAGTGATTGACAATCATAAGACTAAGGTATCCACAAAAGATGGTCTGGCTTCTCTTTACACAGAGTATAAAATTGACGGTACTTCTCTTGCCGACAGAGGACTTGCTGTTCCGCAGGCTGTAGCGCAGGCTGATGTGGAAGGTCTGACAGCAGCTTCTTTCGAGAATTTTGTAAATAAATACAGCACAATTGATGAAATAATTATTTATAGCAAAACATGTGAAATTTCCGACGGCCTGATTCCTGAATCAGCAGGTGTTGCTGCTTATGTCAACTCTACCGGACATAAGTATGCAATCTCTGCAAGCAAGACATTCCGTCCGCTTGATGAACTGACTCCGGAACAGATTAAAAATGAAGTCAGTGTTTCTATGGCATACAGCGACTATGATACAACTAAAAAGTTTATTTTCAATGTAACTGCTGATACCAGCGATTATTATGTGTACAAAACTGGTATTGTTGTAGATAAGAACAATGTTGTGAATGAAAACACTACAGATGAACTTGTCATTACAGATGAAAGATTTGTTGTTGGTACAGCTAAGAATAAAAATACTGCGAAGATTACTGTTAGTGAAAACGGATATGGCCTTTGGGTAAAACCTTATGTTGTTGTTGATAACGGTAGTGGTAAGGAAAGTGAAGCTGTTACAGTATACGGTGAAGCTGAGTTCGTTTATTCCGCAGACCATGTGCTGAATAATGTTGGTCTCGATATGCAGTCAAAAGAAGTAACTGCATCTGGTGAACAGAAACTTCAGTGTGCTATCAATGTGACAAACGATAAGTATACGCTTGTCAACACTGGTGTTATCGCTGACCAGAACGCTGTTGTTGCTGATGCATCTTCTGCAAAAGCACTGCTGACACTGACCAGCAATTTTGCCGGAAAAGTAACAACCGGAAAACAGCAGACATCTTATAAAGTAAATATCGCTGATAAGTATGATAAGGGTGTATGGGTTGTCGGCTATACAACTGTCAGCATCAATGGACATGAAGTAACAAAGTATACTGAGCCGATATCTTGGTCTAAGAAAGTTGACCCGTTTGAGAACGCTTCTGTTGAAGTTGCAAGTTCTGCCCTTACAGCAACCAAATTCCAGATGAATGCAACTGCTAAGGCAGATGGCTTAAAGCTTATCGAAACTGGTATTCTTACTAATAAAACTGGTTCTGTAACAGAGGAAAACGCTGCTGAACTCCTGAGACTGAATTCTGATTTGACTGCAAAACAGCAGTTCACTTCTACAAGTAAAGAATGCGCTGTCGCTATGACTGATATTGGTAATGGTATCTGGTATGTTGGCTATATGACTGTAGAAGCTGAAAACGGCGAGCGGAAGACTATCTACAGCACACCAGAATATGTTTATAGTGAAGCACAGGTAGACGGTGTATCTATGAATATGTCTGTCAGCAAGGTAGAAGGCGAAACTTCTAAGTTCAGATTTGATGTCATTTCCAGAACTGGTGATGAAACTGCCGTGCAGTCTGGTGTTATTGTGAACAGAGTTGGTGCTGTAACCAAAGAAACTGCAAAAGAACTGCTGACGCTGGATTCTTCTTTGAATTCTAATGTTGTGACAATAAAGACAAATGCCCCGGTTACTTCTTATTCTGCAAATGTTAAGGATACTGACGGCAAGGGTATCTGGTGTGTCGGCTATCTGATTACTGATAAGGGAACATATTATACTGAACCTGTTTATATTCATGACGAAACAGATGTAGCGGTTGCTAACCTTGCAATCAATATGGTATCTGCTCCGGTAGAAGGTAATGCCAATAAGTACAGATTTGACGTAACTTCTATTACAGGTGATATTGTACCTGATAAGACAGGTGTTATCGTAAGCAGAGATGGTACATTGACAGAAGAAACAGCCGCAGAAGCTCTGGTTCTGAATTCCAGCCATGCAAATTTGACAACAACAACAAAAACTCCCGCAGATGGTAATACTAATACTTATGCCGCAAATGTTAAATTCCAGGGCAAGGGTATTTGGATTGCTGGTTATGTAGTAGTTACTATCAATGGTGACGAAGTTGTGAAGTATACACAGCCTGTTTTCGTTCCCCAGCCTTAAATTAGGCAGTTCCCGGCTTTCCGGCCGGAATGCATATATATATTAGATTGTTTTTTTGGGATGAAGGGTGGTGAATTATGATGAAGAAGTACACAGAAGCTGAACTCGAAATCGTAGCATTTGACGCCGAGGATGTTATCACAACATCTGTTCAGGATGGCGATGGTGAAGTAGATGACGATATCTAATGAAAATCAGCCCTAACAGGAAAAGCGCCGACTCTCGAAGGGACGGTGCTTTTCTTTCTTAATTAGGTTATCCGAAAATTTTGATAAATAAGAGGTTTGAGAGATTTATTTATGAATGATAGCTATAGCATAAAAGATATTATCAATTTACTGCTTGGCAAATTATGGATGTTGATTCTATTCTTGATTCTCGGCGCAGGAGGTGCGTTTTCCTATGCGCATTTTATTATGCCTGTGATGTATGAGTCCTATACTTCAATGTATGTCAGAAGCAACAGTAATATCCTTGGCAGTTTTGATATCAGCATGGGAGACCTGAGCACATCACGTTCACTTTTAAATACTTATGTCGTGGTGCTG
>SVNI01000022.1 GCA_015066975.1 Ruminococcus sp.
ATTTCGGGTATAGCCGACAACAGTGGGCTTTCCGGTCGTACCGCTGGAAGCATGGATTCTGACGATTTCCTTCATAGGCTTGGCAAACAGGCCGTAAGGATAATTATCACGGATATCCGCTTTGGTTGTATAGGGGATATACTGAATATCGGATAATGTTTTGATTTTATCCGCAGTCACGCCGGCTTCGGTGAGCCGTTTGTGATAAAAGGGCACATTATCCATGCAGTACTGTACCTGATGTTTCAGCCGTTCGAGCTGTAATGTCTCGATTTCCTGCCGGGACATAGTTTCGATGTCTTTTTGAAAAAACATAGAAAATTTCACTTCACTTTCCTTAATTTAACGCTTTATCGCTTTTGTGCATAAAACATAGTTTTTTGATATTATAACTCAAATAAACCTGTCATTTTGCATGATTAATTTTATTATAGCATATTTTCCGTGTGATGTCAAGAAATAAAAATTCCCTCTCTGATTTATTAGAGAGGGATTCAGCGAACGCAGAAAACGCATTCGGGGTGGTCTTGTATAAATTGTACAGTATACTGTCCGGATTCTGTCATCAGATGTTGCAGTTCATCAAGGAGCTTGGAAGCTGACGCATTATATTCTCGGACTGACAAATACAATGACCTATTACAGAGATTTAAAGTAAAAATTTCCCTCTCAAAAAGAATGAGAGGGATTTTTTTATCGTAAGTCGCACCCGGCCTGTGCAAGCATATTCCATGTGGCACAGTCTACCTCTCCGGTCACGGGCAGAGCACACATGCTTTGGAATAACTGCACCGCCCGGACAGTTTCGGCATCATAATCACCAGTAACATGCACATCAGGCAGATTGCTGTACTGATGAGAAAGTTCCATCAGAATCGCCTGAATTACCGCCACTGTGAAACAGTGTTCCCCCATATGAATGACGGAATTTTTCTTTTTCGGAAAAGCTTCCAGTGATTGGGGAGCAGACTTCACATCAGAAAGATAAACAGAAACAATTTTATCCCATGTCGCCTGATTGGTTTCTCCGGTTTCGGTCAGATTGCTGAATTTCTGAAATGCTTTTACAGCATCCTGTGTTTTCTGGTCATAGATTCCAGTAGGAATTATGCAGGGAATTTCCGGATGATAATAGGAGATAGCATTCAGATATCTCTGCAATTCCAGAATATGCGCTTTTTTCTGCGCCTGTGTATAAGCCATAATTTTACCCCTCACTTCTGATGACATAACCAGGTGCTTGATAAGGCCGTTTGTCATAGCCAAATCGCAAATCAGAATATAATCCGCTGATGGCATCCCATGTTACGACACCAACTGCGCCGTTTTCCGGCAGACCGGAATATCTCTGGAATGCTGTGACGGAAGCTCTTGTCAGAGGGCCAAAGTATCCGGTATTCCGGACAGCAGGGATTTCAGGGATTGTCTCATGAATAAAGCTGAGATATTCCTGAAGAATTCTGACATAATCGCTGGTAACACCTTCTTGAAGAACTGTACCAGGATAGGGCACGGGGATATATTCTGCGACATCTGTGGGAATAGATTCGACAATTCCGGCATATGCCCGATAAATATCATCCCATGTGCGTTCATCTACAACACCAGTCTGCGGAAGTCCGAACAGTTTCTGAAATGACCGGACGGAAGTTTTGGTCTGTTCGTCATAAATTCCGGTAATCTGCAACGGCTGAACGGCTTCATAATAGGCCCCGACAACTGCGAGAAAATATTGCAGTCCCCGGACTTGTTCGTTGCGCATATCTTCGCTGAGAGTTTCCTGAAACTGGGTGGGGAATTCACCGGGGGAGATGCCTTCGGAATCGAGTTCAGCAAGGCGTTTCACACTCGTGTAGATATATTCTATCTTGTACCATGTAGCTTTATCGATAGTGCCTGTTTCCGGAAGATTGAAGACACGCTGAAAGGCTCTGACAGAATTTTCCGTAGCAGAATTATAATAGCCGTTGGCATCCGGAATTTTCGGAATCGCAGAATAATTCCGTGAGATGCGGTTGAGCTGAATCTGAGCGGTCTGGACAGACGGGCTGGAAGTGCCCGGAACAAGTGTTGTTCCCGGATAGGAGGCTGTTGGTGTCCGGACGGGAGCATTTTTCACGATAGTAATATCATCTCCGTAGTAATATTGCAGAATTTCGTAAGGAAGCAGGCCTTGTTTGGCTAAATCGACAGTACCCCACTGAGAAAGGCCGCTGCATGTGACAGTCGTGCCGTTGCAGAATGCCGCGAACAGAGGTTCGATTCTGCCTTCCCGACGGATGTAGTCATCAAATAATTCATCCACAAGCCGGGAAATGTTATCGTAGATTTCACGGCCTTCAATAAATTTCTGGTCATACTGGGTGACAGCAGTAATATCAAACGGATATCCTCTTGACCTGTACCATTCTGTATAAATCCTGTTGAGGGCGAAAGAAGTAATGGCATAGATGTTCGCCCGGAGGGCAGTTTCCGGCCATGTGGGGTAGATTTCGCTGGATGCGACATTCTTGATGTAATCCGGAAAAGGAAGTGTAACATTAGTGGCATTCTCATCAGGAGCACCCAGATGGACAGTGATATTCTGAGGAATAAAAGGTTCACCTGTCAGCATAGTCAGACACCTCCTGCCTCGGACGGGAATACAATCGTTTCGGTATCTTCATCCACAGCAAGGGGGAGGGGAATCATCTGGAATTCCTGACGGGAAGTGACCCCTGCAAAGATGGGAACATCTCTTGCTTCTTCACGGAAATAGCCGGAAGCGTAGATTTTAATATCACATGTTGCATAAGGAAAAGCGTTGTCGGGGTCTTGTGAGAGGGAAGCCGGGGGTGCAGGGAGCGTAACCGTCGGAGTAACACCGCTTTCGTCGGTAATGAGAAGATAATTAAGCTGTAGTCTTTCTCCGATTTTCGTATAGATTGTGACTCTTGCACCGGGAACAGGATAGGCACTGTCAGCAGCAGAAGCGATGACATAGAGCCTTCCTTCGGCAGTATTTCGCTTTTCATAGTCTTCCTGCGCCTGCCATTCGCTTGGAATTGAAGGGGATTCTGGCTGAATGTATTCGGGGAGAAGTGGTTCTTCAAAATCTTCCTGAGGGAGTTCTTCTGTAACTGGTTCAGGGAGTTCCGGTTCAGGGAATTCTTCTGCAACAGGTTCGGGGAGTTCCGGTTCAATGAATTCTTCTGTAATAGATTCAGGAAGTTCGGGTTCTGTGATTTCAGGTGCGCTGACCGGAAAGATATCTCTTGGCTGAGGTCTTGGCGGGCGGGGCGGTTCTGGCCTTGGCGGAGGAGGTGGTGGAGGCGGACAGGGAGGGCATTCGGAAGGACGTGGCGGTCTTGGAGGCGGGACAGGCGGCCGCCTGTTGCTGTACATACGCATCATTTCTTCACGATATTTCCGGGCAAGTTCAGAGACAGAATCTGACATGCAGACAACCTCGCTTTCACATAGATTCTGTGAGAGTATATGCCGTAAGCATCCGGGATATGCGCAGAAAAGACAAAACCGGCTGTGAAGCCGGTTTTGAAAATCTTAAGGAGGACAACCTGTTGCCAGGAAAATATCAGATTAAGCACAATTGGAACGCATGGTAAACAGCATTATTTTCAGTTTTTATGTTTGTTTACTGATTGTAAAACTAACGAAAATACATGCTGTAAACTTTATGATATTATAATAACATATTTTTTTGAAAAAGTCAAGTGCTTTTTTATAAAAATATATAAAAATTTAAAAAGCAAATGACTTTTAGTATATTTTCAGGAATCCTAAACGAAAAGCAATTGCTTTTTAATATACAAATGGTTGAATCAAGAACAATATTTCCGAAAAAGTAATCTACAGACTGCCGGAAGTTTCACAGGGAAATAGATTGTTAAAAAAATAACAAAAATCATAGTGTATTTCACCAAAATACAATTGTCTTTTTATTGCAGATGTGACAAAAACAATCTGCAAACTAAAATAATTCCAGCAAATATCTTGACTTGTCAGGGAAAAAATAGTATAATAAGTACTGTCAGGTCTGTTGTTCTGTCAGATTTGCAGAACAGACGGCTGACTGTTTTATTATTCTAGTAAATGATGAAAAGGAGTTTTTGCAATGGCAAGAGTTTACAACTTTAGCGCAGGTCCGGCCGTTCTGCCGGAAGAAGTGCTGAAAGAAGCAGCAGACGAAATGATGGATTACAGAGGCTGCGGCATGTCCGTTATGGAAATGTCTCACCGTTCCAAAATGTTCGACCAGATTATTAAAGAAGCTGAACAGGATTTAAGAGACCTGATGAACATTCCCGATAACTACAAGGTTATCTTCCTTCAGGGCGGTGCTTCTCTGGTATTCGCTGAAGTGCCTATGAACCTGATGAAGAACGGCAAGGCCGCTTATATCATTACTGGTCAGTGGGCTAAAAAAGCCGCTGCCGAAGCTGAAAAATACGGCGAAGTCGTAAAGGTAGCTTCTTCTGCTGACAAGACATTCTCCTACATTCCGGACTGCTCTGATTTGGATATTCCGGAAGATGCTGACTATGTATATATCTGCGAAAACAATACTATCTATGGCACAAAGTTCTGGGAACTCCCGAATACAAAGGGTCATATCTTAGTATCTGATGTTTCTTCCTGCTTCCTGTCCGAACCGATTGACGTAAGCAAATACGGCGTTGTTTACGGCGGTGTTCAGAAGAATGTAGGCCCTGCCGGTGTGCAGATTGTTATCGTTCGTGAAGACCTTATCGCTGACGGCCCTGCATTCAAGCAGACTCCTACTATGATGGACTGGAAAACTCAGGCTGATAATGATTCCCTGTATAATACTCCGCCTTGCTATGGCATCTATATCTGCGGTAAGGTATTCAAGTGGATTAAGAAAATGGGCGGTCTCGAAGGCATGAAGGCTCATAATGAAAAGAAGGCTAAAATCCTGTACGATTTCCTCGATCAGAGCGAAATGTTCAAGGGTACTGTTGAAAAGAAAGACCGTTCTATCATGAACGTTCCGTTCGTAACAGGCAATGCTGACCTCGATGCGAAATTCGTTAAGGAAGCAAAAGAAGCTGGTTTCGAGAACCTCAAGGGTCACAGAACTGTCGGCGGTATGAGAGCTTCTATCTATAATGCTATGCCCATCGAAGGTGTTGAAAAGCTTGTTGCATTCATGAAGAAGTTTGAAGCTGAAAACAAGTAATTTCTGATTTTTTACAGATTTCCCTGTCTTTACAGGCAGGGAAATTCTGATATTAATTTATTATTGGAGGTAATTCATCATGTATAATATTTTAACTCTGAATAAAATTGCCGCCTGCGGTACAGATTTGTTTGATAAGTCCAGATATACAGTTGGTGACGCTGTGGAAAATCCGACCGGAATTCTGGTGCGTTCCGCTAAGATGCATGATTATGCATTCGGCTCTGAACTGCTGGCTATCGGCAGAGCAGGCGCAGGCACAAACAATATCCCTGTTGAAAAGTGTGCTGAACAGGGTATCGTAGTATTCAATTCTCCCGGTGCAAATGCCAATGCCGTTAAGGAACTTGTTATTGCAGGTATCTTCCTTGCATCCCGTAAGGTAACAAAGGCTGTTGCATGGGCTGCAAATCTCAAAGACGGTGAAACAAATGTTGCTGCTCAGGTAGAAAAAGGCAAGAGTCAGTTCGGCGGTATCGAAGCTACAGGCAAGACACTCGGTGTTATCGGACTGGGCGCAATCGGTAAGAAAGTCGCTCAGGCTGCAAATGCACTCGGTATGAATGTAGTCGGCACTGACCCGTTCCTTAGTGAAGAAGCTGCTAAGGAAATGGCTTCCTATTGCAAAGTAGTCGCTACTAAAGAAGAAGTTTATGCTGCTGCTGATTTCATTACTCTGCATGTTCCGTGCAATGACCAGACAAAGGGCTTTGTCAATGCTGATGTTATCAATCAGATGAAAGACGGCGTGAGAATCCTGAACTTTGCCCGTGCTGAACTCGTCAACGATGCTGACCTGAAAGCTGCTTTGGCTTCCGGTAAGGTAACATGCTATGTAACTGACTTCCCGAATGCTGATACTGTCAATGTAGACGGAATCGTTGCTATCCCGCATCTGGGTGCTTCTACAGAAGAATCCGAAGATAACTGCGCAATCATGGCAGCTAACGAACTGATTGACTATATCGACAATGGCAACATCAAGAATTCTGTCAACTTCCCGAATGTTTCCGCTGATGCTGATAAGAAAGTCTGCGTACTGCATAAGGAAGGTGTCGAACTCAAGGGTACTGTTCTGGCAACAGGCACAAAGAAGGGCTATGCTTATACCATTCTCGCCGGTGATGCTGATGCAGAAGCCAACAAGGCAATTGACGGCGTTATCCGTGTAAGAGTTATCGGCTAAATCTGAAAACTCTGTTTTTTGAAAATTACAAAAGCCCCTGTCTGTTTCAGATGGGGGCTTTTCTATGGGAGAAAATATGCATTTCTGGTCAAATGAATTTTTTGATTCTGATTTTAAATTTTCAGCGGATGAATTATTAATGGAATTTTATGTTCAGACATTCTGGAAATATCGTCCGCTGTGCTGTCAGTTTTTCCAGAAAGGAAATGATATTTTTCTTTACTGGAATTATGATTTCGATTTTGATGAAATCATAGAGGCAGAAAAAATTTTTTCCGGAGAAAATCAGTTGCTTTCTTATACAGAAATGAAGAAATCGAAAGCTTTCTATGATTATCTGAATCAGATACATCCGCCGAAATCCGTAAAGCTTACAGAACAACAGGCGGAAACTGTCAGAAAATTATATCAGGAAAAACTTCCGGCTGTGGAAAATGTTCCCAGAGGATGTGACGGGCATTCTTATCTGATGAAAATTTATGGTGAATCTGTTCAGAAATATCATTCATGGTGCATCATGCCGGAACAATGGGCGGAACTGGCAAAGCTGATTGCATTTTCAATGGAAATCATTCAGCCCGAACCAGTAGAACAATATCTTGCAAGCGGACTTGCTTGATTAAATTAGTTTTCCACAATTAAACTGTTGAATGTTGAAAACTGAAACTGTACTTGACAAAATACTGAAAAATATGCTATGATAATAAAAAATCAGGAGAAATTTTTCATGTTCAAAAAATTGGTCTATTATCTGAAACAGAAAAAATATCGCCCTCATTTCGGGGAAGATGATATTATCATTGAAGATATGATTCTGAATCCGGTGCATCTTCTGCCGGAAGGCAGATGGCTCGAAAATCAGGAAGCTGATTTCTGGATGGATGATAAATCTGATTTCTATCTGCTGACATTGTGCAATCGGCAGGAATATACTGTCACTTTAATTGATAATCAAATCAATCACTACAGAAATATTATCATCCGTATTCCTGTAGAGGAAATGTCCGGTACACTTGAAAAAATCATTCATGAACTGAAACATTTCCCCTATGCCCAGAAACTTAAAAACGGTCAGCAGACCTATCCGTTCAGATAAATTATCAGGAAAGGAGTGAATTCAGTGCAGGCAGGTGTTTCCACAGCATGTATGTATCCGGAACTTACCGAAGAAGTCTTATATAATTATGCCGTCAACGGTATTTCCCATGTCGAGATATTTTTCAATTCCGACTGCGAACTACATCCGGCATTTGTTGCCAATCTCAGAGACATCATGAACCGCTATGATATGACATGCCGGAGCGTTCATCCGTTCGCCTGTCCGATTGAACCGATGATGCTTTTTTCCAGATATGAACGCCGTATACAGGATATGCTGGATTATTACAGGAAAACCTTTGAAGCCGGCCAGATGCTCGGCGCGGAATTTTTCGTTCTGCATGGAAATTATAACGTCACGGCCGTTGAGCCGGAACTCTATTGTGAACGCTTTCTCAAACTTGCTGAAACTGCAAAATCATATCATGTAACAGTGGCGCAGGAAAATGTCAGCAGGTGTCAGGCAGGCTCACTCCGGTTTATGCGTGAAATGATTAAGATGCTCGGCAGTCAGGCGAAATTTGTGCTCGACATCAAGCAGGCTGTCAGAGCCGGAGAATCCCCGATTAATATTCTGCACATGCTCGGCAGTCACATCGCACATGTACATATCAGCGACCACAGCGAAAAGGGCGACTGTCTGCTTCTGGGAACGGGAGAATTCAGAATCCGGAGCTTTCTGGAGATTTTATATAATTATAATCCGGCATGTTCTGTTATGCTGGAGCTGTACAGGGAAAATTTCCGGGGGATTTCCGATTTGGTCAGCAATTACAGAATGCTTGACAGAATCATTTCCGGGATTGAGAAAAAAGCTGAAAAATCAGCATTATCTTGACAGAAAAAACATATTCTGTTATAATAAAACCAGAGGTGAGATTATGCGTTGTCCGTTTTGTCAGTATGAAGAATCCAAAGTGATTGATTCCCGTCCGGCAGAGGATAAAAAGCGACGGCGGAGAGAATGTCTGAAATGTGGAAAAAGATTCACAACTTATGAAATTGTCGAACAGCCGATGAGAATTGTCGTCAAGCGTGACGGCTCTCTTGAACCGTATGACAGAAACAAACTGCTTTCCGGAATTTATCATGCTATTAAGAAACGGCCTGTTTCTTATGCACAGGTGAATGAAATCGCCGACAGCGTAGAAGAAAAATATACAGGAGGCTGGCATAGTCAGATGACTTCTGACCAGATTGGCGCAGTCGTGCTGGAACGTCTCCGGAATATGGATGAAATCGCGTATATCCGGTTTGCATCAGTCTATCAGGATTTTAAAGATGCCTCTAGCTTTATTTCTGCGATTGCCTCACTCAACAGAAAGGAAAACAAATAATTTTTGCATGACTTGAGAGGAGAATTATTATGAATATTGATGAGATTATCAATCAACTGACACATCCGGAAGATGTGACCGACCAGTTTTATCCGGAAGATATCAGTACAAATCAGGTATCCGGCATACTGGCAAGTTTTTCTGTTTTGTTCTGGCTTCCGCTGGTGATTGCGAAAGATTCGCCGTATGCAAAATTCTGTGCCAATCAGGGACTGACATTGTTTGCACTGGAAGCAGTTCTTGGAATTGCAACAAAGGTACTTGGCTGGATTCCGATTATCGGCTGGATAGTTTCTCTTGTGGCTTGTTTGGCAACGCTGGGGACATTTCTGCTTCTGCTGATTAGCGCATGTCAGAAAAAGGCAAGAAAAATTCCGTTTATCGGGAATATGATTCAGGCATTCCAGTGACGGGATTTCCGTGCATATTACGTGTGATTCCGTCTCCGGGACGGTAGCACTGTGCGCCGATTAACATGCCGTCAGCAGTTAATAATTCGGCATACAGGTCAGAATTTTCGAGCTGATAAGTATAGAGAATGCCGTGTTTTCCGGCATACTGCATCAGCGGAAGACGCTGGAGCGTTTGTAGGCTGGCATAATCTGTATAGATTTCTGTGATTTCGGCAGGGACTGTGACAGGACGGGAGGAGAGTAATTCGCCGTTCCAGCCCTGAAGCATCAGCCATGCACTGCGGTCGGACTCTGTGAGCGCGCGTATTTCGTCTGTAGCAGGTGCTTTTTTCTGATGGCTCAGAATGACGGCCACACAGCACAGAACAGCCGGCGGAAGAATCAGCAGATATTTCAGATAGTTTTGATAATTTTTCATAATAGATATGCTCCTGTCTGGCAGATATTCAGATTCAATTCAGTCTATGCCGGACAGGTTCGTTTTAGAATGCTTTAGAAAAAGATGAGGGTTACATGTGGAAATTTTAAGGGAATATGAGCTGATACTGATTGGCTTTTGTGCATCGATTACTTTTTACGGTTTTTTTTCAAAAACAGAGGAAACGAAGAAAAAGATTCTTTTTTTTATGGAAATCAGTTCTGTATTGCTGCTGCTGTCAGATTATCAGGTATATCTGTTCCGGGATGCAGAAGGTCAGAAAGCTTTCTGGATATTGAGAATCTGTAAGTTTCTGGTATTTTTCATGTCGATTTTTATTGTGCATGTGTTTAACAGGTATCTGATAAATCTGTATCTTCAGGAAGTAAAACTGCTTTCTGTTCCGAAACGGCTTAAAACAGGGGAAGTTCTGGCATTTGCCGGGGAAGCCCTGCTTGTTATCTCACAGTTTACAGGGCTTTACTATACGTTTGATGAAGCAAATCACTATCACAGGGAAAAGTATTATATTATTTCTTATCTGATTCCTGTCATGATTTGGATATTGCAGTTTTCAGTGATTTTTCAATATCGAAAGAAATATGATAAAAAATTATCATCTGCCCTGATGCTTGTCCCGATTCTGCCGACAGTTGCAGCCGGAATACAGCTTTTTATGGTGGGAACACCGCTCATCAATCTGACAATTGTCGGGCTGGTGATTATGCTTCGTGTGTTTGAAGTCAGAAATACCAACTGGAAGATTACGCTTGCAAACCAGCGTGAAAAAGCACTTCTTAAAGAAGAACAGGAAACTATGCGTTCTATGATGGAGGAAACTTCCTATGCCCTTGCAGAAGCTATCGAAGCCAAAGATAAATATACACACGGGCATTCTTCAAGAGTAGCGCAGTATTCAGAAATGATTGCAAAATTAGTCGGAAAGGATGAAAAAGAACGGCAGAATATCTACCTTGCCGGGTTGCTCCATGATGTCGGAAAAATCGGCATTCCGGAAAGCATTATCAATAAAGACAGCAAGCTGACAGATGAAGAATATGCAATTATTAAAACGCATCCTGTCATGGGAAATCAGATTCTTCAGAAAATCAAGAAAAATCCGGATTTGAGCATTGGTGCGCATTATCATCACGAACGTTATGACGGCAGAGGCTATCCGGAAGGCCTGAAAGAGGAGGAAATTCCGGAAATCGCCCGGATTATCGCTGTCGCAGATGCTTATGATGCCATGACTTCAAAAAGAAGCTACAGAGACCCTCTGCCTCAGGAGGTTGTCAGAGAGGAAATCGTAAAGGGCAAAGGTACACAGTTTGACCCGGAATTTGCGGAAATTATGCTTTCCCTGATTGATAAAGATACAGAGTATACAATGAAAGAATCCTGAACAGGAAGTGTATTTTATGAATGAAATCAGAATTGACAAGTTCTTAGCTGACAGAACAAAATATTCCAGAAGCGAAGTCAAAAGCTTTCTGAAAAAAGGCGCAGTCCGCGCAGACGGTGCTGTTATCAATGACCCGAAACAGAAAATCAATCCGGATGCACAGGAAATTACTCTGAACGGAAAGAAAATTCACGGCGGTGCGCATATCTACCTGATTCTCAACAAGCCGGAGGGCTATCTCTGCGCCACAGAGGACAGGGAGCATAAAACTGTCCTGGAGCTTGTGCCGGACGAATTACGGCATAAAGACATGTTCCCAGCCGGGAGACTCGATATCGACAGCACTGGCTTTGTGCTGGTCACGGATGACGGCGAACTGGCACATCAGATGCTTTCCCCCAAACATCATGTGCCGAAATATTATCTCGTTACACTTGCAAGGCCTTTTGAAGAAAACTATCTCCAGTCCCTTGCGGACGGTATTACACTTTCTGACGGAACAAAATGTCTCCCCGTACAGGCAAAGCAGATTTCTGAAAAAATTTGTCTCGTCTGCCTGCATGAGGGAAAATATCATCAGGTCAAACGCATGTTCGCTTCACTCGGAAATCATGTCGAACACCTGCACCGCACGGCAGTCGGAAGCCTGCTTCTGCCCCCGGATTTGCCTTTCGGAGGACATTTGGAAATTTTCCACAAAGATATTTTGCAAATGTTGAAAGCTGAATCTTTTTCTGTGATGTGTGAACAAATTATGTCGGCATTTTCGTCATATTTGATAAATGACAGGCGTTAAGTTTAGTCATTCAGCGACTTGAAAAATTTTTCAGAATTTGGTACAATAATAATAGACAGACTTTGCATAGGTGTTATTCTGTATTTTTTCAATACTACATATGGCTGCAACGTCTGAAAAAAATCTTTTTAGTAAATGGAGGACTGGAATAAATGGCTGGTTTATCACTTAGAGGTATCTACAAGAAGTATCCCGGCGGATTTGTTGCCGTAACTGACGTAAACCTCGAAATCAGAGACAAAGAATTCATTATTTTAGTAGGCCCTTCCGGCTGCGGAAAGTCTACTACACTTCGTATGATTGCAGGACTGGAGGAAATCTCCGAAGGTGAACTGTATATTGGCGACAGACTCGTAAACGATATTGCACCGAAAGACAGAGATATCGCAATGGTATTCCAGAACTATGCGCTCTATCCGCATATGACTGTATTTGATAATATGGCATTCGGCCTGAAACTGCGCAAAGTTCCCAAGGACGAAATCGCAAGAAAAGTAGAAGAAGCTGCAAAAATCCTCGACCTGTCCCACCTGCTCGACAGAAAGCCGAAGGCAATGTCCGGCGGTCAGCGTCAGCGTGTTGCACTCGGCCGTGCTATCGTGCGTTCCCCGAAAGTCTTCCTGCTTGACGAACCGCTTTCTAACCTCGACGCAAAACTGCGTGCACAGATGAGAACCGAAATTTCCAAACTGCACAAGAAACTCGGTACTACTTTTATCTATGTAACACATGACCAGACCGAGGCTATGACCATGGGCGACCGTATCGTAGTTATGAAAGACGGCTTTATCCAGCAGGTAGATACCCCTCAGGTACTGTATGAAGCACCCGTCAACAAGTTCGTTGCTGGATTCTTAGGCTCTCCGCAGATGAACTTTATTGATGCTTATCTCAGAAAAGATGAATATAACAGATACTATGTAGAATTCGGTTCTGAAGATACCAGAGATGCAAGAGGTACAAAATATACGATTCTGATGCCGGAATCCAAGATTATTCCGGATTTGGCAAAGTATGTTGACCGCGAAGTCTGCCTTGGTATCCGTCCGGAAAGTGTTCACGACGAACCCGCTTATCTGGCTACTGCCCAGACTGGCATTGTGGATGCTGATGTAGAAATCACTGAAATGATGGGCGCAGAAACTTACCTGTACCTCAAGTGCGCTGGCAGCTCCATTACGGCAAGAGTACAGCCCAGCTCCACCGCACGCCCCGGCGATACTATCAAGGTCGGCCTTGACCCGAACAGAATCCACCTCTTCGATAAAGAAACAGAACGTACTATCGTAAACTGATTTGGAAAAACAGATGCCTCTGCTCGTTCTCAGCAGGGGCATCTTTTGTATAAAATATCAGAATAAAAACTGCTGAATTTATCAAAAATGCTGAAAATTATAAAGATACTTGACATTTTGCCGAAATCGTGGTACACTAAACTTAGCACTCAAAGAGTGAGAGTGCTAAGTTTCAGAATACAGCAATTCTGATGTAAGGTGTGTGAATGAAAACATGAACGAACGGAAGCTGAAAATCTTGGCTGCCGTGGTGGAGGAATATGTCAGAACCGGCGAGCCTGTCGGCTCAAAGATACTTTCCGCTCTGCCGGAAATCAATGTTTCTGCTGCAACTGTCCGGAACGATATGGCTGCACTCGAACAGCTCGGCTATCTGGAACAGCCGCATACTTCCGCAGGAAGAATTCCTACTGTCAGCGGCTACCGGCTGTATATCGAACAGCTCATGAAACCGCCGGGCATGTCGCCGGAAGAAAAACAAAGACTGGACAGTATGCTTGCCGTTCACGGCTCTGCGACAGAAGAACTGGTGATTCAAAACGCAACGACCGCACTCGCAGAATTAACACAGTGTGCGGCGGTGGTCTCGGATTTTTCTCCGCAGTTTTCTGTGATTTCCAAAGTGGAAGTGATTCCGACCGGAAAAAGAGTCTATGTCATTCTTCTGATTACTTCAGCAGGCAGTATCAAAAACAAGGCCTGCCGGCTGGAATTTGATTTGACAAACGAACAGCTAAACTGGTTTTCCGGCTATCTGTCCGAAAATCTGGAGGGCATTTCCGTTTCGGATTTGTCTGATGAGCTGGTGGAAAATCTTACCGCTGCCATGAGTGCCTATATGATGGCAATGTCTCCTCTGGTGCAGGGAATTTGCGAACTCTCCAGAGATTTGCGGCAACATGCCCTGATGTTCAAAGGCGAAAGAAATCTGTTCTCCTATCAGGATTTGGATAAAATGGAAATCGTCAGGTTGATTGAACATAAAGACGAACTTTCCAGACTGCTGGATGATTCGTTCAGCGGTATCAAAGTCTTGTTCCGGGAAGACAAGAACAGCTTTGTCATTGGCAATTCTAGCATGATTGTCTCAAAGTACCGCAAAGGCGGAAAAAATGTCGGTTCTCTTGGCATTATCGGCCCTATGAGACTGGATTATGCCAAAGTAATTCCCTATATTGAGTATTTCTCACAAAAAATTACTGACCTGATTTCAGAGCCCCCTGAACCGTCTCTGGAAGAAGGACACATAAAGAAAGAGGGTGAGCCCCATGACTGATATTGAAAATCAGGAAAAAGAAGAAGTTCTGGAAAGTGCGGAAGAAAATCAGCCCGAACAGGAAGAACTCGAAAATGCCGAAAACGAACTTGACGAAATCGAGGGTTCTGATGAGCTAGAAGCCGAAAAAGACAGGTATCTCCGTCTGCTGGCCGATTATGAAAATTTTCGCCGGAGAACTGAAAAAGAAAAGCTGGCTCTGTTCGGTGATGCAACTGCCAAAAGCATTGAACTGCTTCTTCCTGTGATTGATAATTTTGAAAGAGCTATTGATGCTCCGTGCAGTGATGAAGAATATCACAAAGGCATGAAGATGATTCTGGAACAGCTTGAAGGACTTCTGGAAAAGCAGAATGTTTCTGTGATTGATGCGCTCGGCAAGCCGTTTGACCCGAATATCCATCAGGCAATCAAGCGTGAAGAGGCAACAGAAGAATTTCCGGAAAATACCGTCTGCGAAGTATTCCAGAAAGGCTACATGCTCGGCGAACGGTTAATCCGTCCGGCTATGGTGGCAGTTGCCAATTAAATTTTTGATTTTTGAATTTTTCAAAAAATAAAGCATTTTTGTTGAAGGGAAGCGTTTTTATTATGGGAAAAATTATCGGTATCGACTTAGGTACAACAAACTCTTGTGTAGCAGTGGTAGAAGGCGGTAACGCCGTTGTTATTGCAAATGCAGAAGGTGCAAGAACCACACCGTCTGTTGTGGCATTCTCGAAGACAGGCGAACGTCTGGTTGGTAAAGTTGCTAAAAATCAGGCCATTACAAACCCTGACAAGACTATTTCTTCTATCAAGCGTCACATGGGTTCTAATTACAAAGTAGATATTGACGGCAAGAAGTATACTCCGCAGGAAATTTCTGCTATGATTCTTCAGAAGCTGAAAGCAGATGCAGAAGCCTATCTCGGCGAAACCGTCAACGAAGCTGTTATTACTGTTCCGGCTTACTTTACAGATGCCCAGCGTCAGGCTACCAAAGATGCCGGACAGATTGCCGGTCTGGTAGTCAAGAGAATCATCAACGAACCGACCGCAGCAGCCCTGTCCTATGGTATCGATAAGGAAGAAGACCAGAAAGTCATGGTTTATGACCTCGGCGGTGGTACGTTCGACGTTTCTATTATCGAAATGGGCGAGGGCTTCCAGCAGGTTGTGGCAACTGCCGGAAATAACCGTCTCGGCGGCGATGACTTCGACCAGAGAATTATTGACTGGATGGTAACAGAATTCAAGAACGAACAGGGCATTGACCTCTCTCAGGACAGAATGGTGATGCAGAGACTGAAAGATGCTGCCGAAGCTGCTAAGATTGAACTTTCTGCTACTCCGACAACCAATATTAACCTGCCGTTCATTACAGCAGATGCAACAGGACCGAAACACCTGAATCTGACTCTGACACAGGCAAAGTTCAATGAACTGACTTCCGACCTTGTACAGGCTACTATGGAACCCGTTCGTCAGGCACTTTCCGACAGCGGTCTGAGTGCTTCTGATTTGGATAAAGTTCTGATGGTCGGCGGTTCTTCCAGAATTCCGGCTGTACAGGAAGCTGTCAAGAAACTTATCGGCAAAGACCCGTTCAAGGGCATCAATCCGGATGAATGCGTTGCTCTCGGTGCAGCATTACAGGGCGGTGTGCTCGGCGGTGATGTCAAGGAAGGCTTAATGCTTCTGGATGTTACTCCGCTGTCTCTCGGTATTGAAACAGCCGGCGGTGTATGCACTATCATGATTCCCAGAAATACAACAATTCCGACTAAGAAGTCAGAAGTATTCTCCACTTATGCTGATAATCAGCCGGCTGTTGATATCAACGTGCTTCAGGGTGAACGTCAGTTTGCAAGAGATAACAAGCAGCTCGGCACATTCCGTCTGGACGGCATCGCTCCGGCCATGAGAGGTGTTCCGCGTATCGAAGTTACTTTCGATATCGACAGAAACGGTATCGTTCACGTTACCGCAAAAGACCAGGGCACTGGCAAGGAACAGAATATCTCCATCACAGCTTCTACCAATATGTCCAAGGACGATATCGACAGAGCTGTCAAGGAAGCTGAACAGTATGCTGAAGAAGACAAGAAACGCCGTGATGAAGTGGATACCAAGAACAGTGCTGAAAATATGATTCTCCAGACAGAAGGCACACTCAAGGAACTCGGCGACAAGGTTTCTGCTGATGACCAGAGCGCAGTCCGTGCAAAGTCTGCCGAACTCCAGAGCGCAATTGATGCGAATGATACCGCTGCTATGAAGACCAAAATGGATGAACTCCAGAAAGCTCTCATGGATATCGGCTCTAAGATTTATCAGCAGCCCGGCGCAGGCGCAGCAGGCTTTGACCCGAATATGGGTGCGCAGAATTTTAATGAACAGCCTGATAACGGCAGTCAGAATGATGATGATGTCATTGATGCTGATTTCACTGAGGCATAATAAAAAATAAACCGTCGGGGCAGAAAATGGCAGCACTTCTCTGCCCCTTACCGGATTTGATTCGATTTTGAAAGGAGTGCCGCACGGCGGCGGATGAGTATGGCTGAAAAACGTGATTATTATGAAGTTCTGGGTATCCAGAAAGGGGCAAGTGAGGACGAAATCAAAAAAGCTTATCGAAAGATGGCAAGAGAAAACCACCCCGACCTTCATCCCGAAAAGGCAGACGAATGCGAAGAAAAGATGAAGGAAATCAATGAGGCTTATGCTGTGCTGTCCGACCCCGAAAAACGTCAGAAATATGACCAGTTCGGCCACGGCGGTTTAGAAGGCGGCATGGGCGGTATGGACGGCTTCGGCGGTTTCGGCGGAAGCTACGGCGATATGGGCGATATTTTCGAGAGCGTGTTCGGTGGTATTTTCGGTGGCGGAAGCGGTGCATTCCGCAACAGCGGTGTTTCGGCCAATGCGCCCAGACGCGGCAGGGATGTAGTCACCAGCGTGAATATCAGCTTTATGGATGCCTGCAAAGGAACAGCACAGGAAATTACTGTCGCACATCAGGAGCAGTGTACTTCCTGCGGCGGAAACGGTGCAGAACCCGGCTCAAAACCTGAAATCTGCCCCAACTGTCAGGGACGCGGTACGGTTAGAGTCACACAGCAGACTTTTCTGGGTACAATGTCTTCTACAAATCCGTGCCCGAACTGTAACGGCAAGGGTACTATCATCAAGAATCCCTGCCAGAAATGCAAGGGCATGGGACGGGTTCGCGTACAGAAGCGCGTTACTCTGAATATTCCTGCCGGTATCGACAACGGTCAGACACTGCGTGTTGCCAATGAGGGCGACTGCGGTATCAATGGAGGACCTGCCGGAAATCTCAATGTAGAAGTGAATGTCCGTCCCCATCCGATTTTCAAGAGAAACAGTTTTGATATCGAATGTGATGTCATGATTACTTTTGCACAGGCTGTACTCGGCGGTACTGTAGAAGTGCCTACCATTGACGGAAATGTCAAGCTGAATATTCCGGAAGGTACACAGTCCGGCACAAAACAGCGTCTCAAAGGCAAAGGAATCAAGCGACTCCAGAGAGACGGCAGAGGCGACCAGTATGTTACTTTTAAAGTAGAAGTCCCCAAGAATCTGACAAATAAACAAAAAGACCTGTTAAAGGCTTTTGAAGATTCCCTTGAAGATAAAAATTATCCCAAGAAAAAAAGCTTTAAAGATAAGCTGAAAGAACTGTTCAGCTAAGAGATATGTTACATGTCCAAGCCTTTTCTGCCCTGCACAGAGCAGAAAGGGCTTTTTTTAAAATAAGGCTTGTATTTTGCAGAAAGATATGCTATAATATTCTTATTGATTATTTATCAGACCAGCGAAAGGCGGAAACAGATATGCTATATATGGAAAATCATATCGGCAGAATTACATTTTCTGATTGTTATCTCCGGCAGTTGACCGAACAGACAGTTCTTCAGTGTTTCGGCGTTGCCGGGTTTGCACAGGTAACCGTGGCAGACAGACTCTTTGAACACAGAAACAGTCCCATTGTTATCACTGCCAAAAATGACAGGCTTGTGATTGATATTCATGCCCGCATTATCTACGGCGTGAATATCCCCGTTGTTGTCCGGGCACTGATGCATAAAGTGGAATTTGTGATTGAAGATGCCGTCAGAATCCCCGTTTCACATGTGCGCGTCTATGTGGACGAAATTGTAGAACCGTAACAAAAGGAGTAAGAGATTTATGAATGGTAAGATTTTGAAGGACGCTCTTTGCAGTGCCGCTGTCACAATCGAACAGAACAGAAAAAAAATTGATGAGCTGAATGTTTATCCCGTGCCGGACGGCGATACCGGAACAAATATGTCTATGACTATGACTTCCGCAAGAAGAGCACTCAGCGTGCTCCCGGATGATACCCTGATTGGCGAAGTCGCCGAAAAAGCCGCTTCTGCCATGCTCAGAGGCGCAAGAGGAAATTCCGGTGTGATTTTATCCCTGCTGTTCCGCGGATTTGCCAAAGGTCTCGCAGATGTCGAGGAAGCCGGGGGCAAGGATATCGCCAATGCTGTCGAAATCGGCGTGCAGGCAGCCTATAAGTCTGTGATGAAGCCTACCGAAGGCACTATCCTCACAGTTGCCAGAATGGGCGCACAACAAGCCCAGATTGTCGCTAAGGAAAATGACGACCCTGTTGCTGTCTGGGAGGAAATTTGCAGAGCCGCTTCCGAAGCACTGGATAATACCCCTGAACAGCTCCCGATTCTCAAGAAAGCCGGTGTCGTAGATGCAGGCGGTAAGGGCTTGCTAACTATCTGGCAGGCAATGCTCGACGTGTTCCACGGCCAGACCCCCGCAGAACCCGTGCAGGAAGTCCGCAGAGCTCAGGAAACTATCGCTATCGGCAGAGTTGACCTCGACGAGGAAATTAAATTCACTTACTGTACAGAATTTATCGTCGAGAAGAAAAAAGACTGTCCTGACCCTTTCAAGCTCAGAGCCTATCTGGAAACTATCGGCGACTGCGTTGTTGTCGTGGATGATGACCAGATTATTAAAGTCCATGTGCATACCGACAACCCCGGAAAAGCCCTCCAGAAAGCTCTGGAATTCGGTCAGTTCGTGAACGAACCCAAGCCCAAGATTGAAAATATGCGCATTCAGCACGCAGGACGTGTCAGAGAAGCCCACAATGCCGCACAGGATGAAACTTATGTCAGGGCAGAACCGGAACAGCCTTTCGGTTTCGTCGCTGTCGCCGCCGGAGAAGGCATTGAAAATATGTTCAAAGACCTCGGCGCAGACTGCGGAGGATGCATTGTCGTCAGAGGCGGTCAGACTATGAACCCTTCCACAGAAGATATCCTCCGGGCGATTCATGCTACTCCGGCCAAAAATGTCTTTGTTCTGCCAAATAATAAAAATATCATCATGGCCGCTGAACAGGCCGTCAGCCTCGCTGACCGGAATGTCTGCGTGCTTCCGACCAGAACCATTCCGCAGGGGCTGTCTGCACTGATGTCGTTCGATAATGCCCTTGATGCAGAAGGAAACCGTATCGCTATGACAAAGGCCTTTGAAAAAGTTGAAACCGGACAGATTACATTCGCTGCCCGTGATTCCGAACTGGACGGCCATAAAATCCGTCAGGGCGAAATTCTTGCACTCGAAAACGGCAAGCTTGCCTTTACTGACAAAGATTTGAACCATGCTGCCTATAAGCTGACAAAGCGTCTTGTTCACGGCGAGACTAAATTTATTACTGTCATCTATGGCGAAAACGTGGAAGAACAGACTGCTGAACAGCTCTGTGACAGATTGCAGGAGAAATTCGGCGAAAGAATCGAAGTCATGGCCAGCAGCGGCGGACAGCCGATATATTCTTATATTATTTCTACTTCTGTAGAATAATTTGATATCTAAAAAAGGGAGCAGCATATGAAGAAATTATTTCTGTCAATCGAAAATCTGAAAAGCGTCAGCAAAACCAGATGCAGAGTGTATCAGAAAGTCGGTGTGCTGACTCCCTATGATTTATTGTACTACCTGCCAAGAGCCTATAAAGATTATCGTGAGCCTGTCGCCGTCGCAGATATTCTGACGGATACCCAGAATGTCGTGAAAGTTACCATTACCAGAAAGAAAAATCCCGTCTACAGCAGCCGTGGTATGCAGATTTTCCATGCGGATGCCGTGGATGATGACGGCACAGAACTCGGTATTACTATCTTTAATCAGAGATTTACATTTCAGACACTCGAAATCGGGAAGAGCTATGTCATGTACGGGAAAATAATTGATAACACCCATGAAAACCGCTTCGAGATACAGAATCCCCAGCTTCTCAAAGATATGGAAAACCCGATTGAAGCCGTTTATCCCCAGACTACCGGACTCACCAGCCCTATGGTCAGGACAAATATCAAAGAATGTCTCCAGATGCTGGATGAACTGCCTTTTGAAACGCTTCCGGCCGTCCTGCGCGACAGATTTCAGCTCATGTCTCTGCCAAAGGCATTGCATACCGTACATCAGCCCGAAACGCTAGAGGAAATTGATGCGGCAAAACATCGAATCGCTTTTGAAGAACTGCTCCGGCTCGAATTAGGCTTGTATCTGCTCAAAACCAGAGCCGAGAAAAAAACAGAATATCCCATGCAGATGATTGATATGAAGCCTTTCCGGGAAAGTCTGCCTTTTTCTATGACTTCCGCACAAGAAACAGCCATGCAGGAGATTATCAGGGATATGTCCGGCAGTTCGCCGATGAACCGTCTGCTACAGGGAGATGTCGGAAGCGGTAAAACTGCTGTCGCGGCGGCAGCCTGCTATTTCTGCGCCGGAAACGGCTGTCAGAGCGTTCTGATGGCTCCTACTGAAATTTTAGCCGAACAGCATTATAAAACGCTCACAGGCTTTCTGGAAGGCCTTGGCATCCGCGTCACACTCCTGACAGGTTCGCTCACGCCAAAGCAGAAAAAAAAAGTCTGCGCCGAAATTGCAGACGGTTCGGTGCAGGTGATTGTCGGCACACATGCCGTATTTCAGAAAGCTGTCGAATATCAAAAGTTAGGGCTGGTCATCACGGATGAACAGCACCGTTTCGGTGTCGCCCAGCGGAATGCTCTCGCTGAAAAAGGCGGTGCACCTCACAAGCTCGTTATGTCTGCAACACCTATCCCAAGAACCCTCGCCCTGATGATATACGGCGATTTGGATGTCTCTGTGCTCGATGTCATGCCAAATGGCCGTCTTCCCGTCCAGACTTATGCAATTACCGGAAAGCTCCGGAATCGAGCCGTTCATTTTATGATTCAGGAACTCCGGCAGGGAAGACAGGCTTATATCGTCTGCCCCGCCATTGCTGAAAATGAAGATTCCGATTCGGAATTGAAAGCCGTTACTGCCTATGCTGAAGAAATCAGCAAAAATCTCCTGAAAGACTGGAAACTTGCCGTTCTGCACGGCAAAATGTCTCCTCAGGAAAAAGAAGATACTATGAAAAAATTTCATCAGCATGAAATTGATGTGCTCATCTGTACAACTGTTGTGGAAGTTGGTGTGGATGTCCCGAATGCGACTGTCATGCTGATTGAAGATGCTGAACGCTTCGGATTGTCTCAGCTTCACCAGCTCCGCGGACGTGTCGGCAGAAACTCCCTCCAGAGCTATTGCATTCTTGTCACTGAACATGCTACTGAAGAAGCGAAAGAACGTCTTAAGCTTCTCAGCAGTACCACAGACGGCTTTCAGGTGGCCGAAGCCGATTTGCAGATGAGAGGGCCGGGGGATTTCTTCGGCAGCATGCAGCACGGTCTTCCGCCTTTGAAACTCGCAAAGCTTACAGATACCAAAATGCTCCATGAAGTTCAGGAAGCTGCACAGTATCTGCTTGCGGATGACCCGAATCTACAGAAAGAAGAACATTCTGCCCTATATATGGATATTCTGTATCTGTTTTCCAAATATGGTATGAACGGCCTGAATTGATAAAAATATCTGTTTTCAACAGAAAGTTAATATTTGATTTATATATTTTTCACAAACTCGAATTTTTTTGAAAAAAACTGTTGACAAATGGAATGATTTGTGATATACTGTAATAGTCGCAAGGAGATAAGAACAAAAAACTTAAAGCCAATTGCGATAACGGACGGTGGGAGCTTAGCTCAGCTGGGAGAGCATCTGCCTTACAAGCAGAGGGTCACAGGTTCGAGCCCTGTAGCTCCCACTCAATTTGGCCCGGTAGTTCAGTTGGTTAGAACGCCGCCCTGTCACGGCGGAGGTCGTGAGTTCGAGTCTCATCCGGGTCGCCAATGCTTCTGTAGCTCAGTCGGTAGAGCAAGGGACTGAAAATCCCTGTGTCGACGGTTCGATTCCGCCCGGAAGCACCATTTATGCGGATTTAGCTCATCTGGTAGAGCGCCACCTTGCCAAGGTGGAGGTAGCGAGTTCGAGCCTCGTAATCCGCTCCACATGTATCGGGGAAATATTCCCGGTGTAGTTGATGAAAGTCCTGAATTTTTCAGGACTTTTTGTTTTTTTCAGAAATCAGGCATATTGCATAATAAATAAACGGAAATTTTGTAAAAATATGTATTGACAAAACAAGAACTTCCATGATATAATGAAAAATGTTTTGTTTGGAGGTGCTTTTCATGGCAGAAAAATATTCTTTTGAAATCGCCGAGGAAATTCAGCAGTTCTTGGAACAGGATGACTGGCATTTTGAATTTCTGGAAGAAAAAGGCATGTTTCATTTCAGAGTCAATGTGTCCGGCAAGCTCAAGAAAATAGAATATGTTTTGCAGGTGCGCGAAGATGATTATCTTGTATATACTATCTGTCCTTTGAATGCGGATAAAGATGACCCCGATGCCATGCAGAGAATCAGCGAGTTCCTCACACGGGTAAATTATGGTACTGTCAACGGTAATTTCGAGATGGATTATCATGATGGCGAAATCCGCTATAAAACATATGTCGACTGCGAAGACATGCTCCCCAGTACTAAAGTTATTAGAGACAGCATCTATATTCCGGCTTCTTCTTTCAGACAGTACGGCGACGGCATTGTCCAGCTTATGTTCACAGAAGATTCTCCCGGAGAAGTTTATGAAGCCTGCCGGAAAAAGTTCCTTAAAAAGCTTCTGGAACACTATATGGATTCTGATGATGAAGGTACTCAGGAGATGTGAGCATATTGCTTTACAGAAATCCTTGCTGGTGACAGCAGGGATTTTTTTATTTTTCTGTAGCAAAATCAGCTCCTCCAAAGTGTTATCTGTAGAAAGGGGTGAGGGGATGCGGAATCACAAATCCAATGAAGAATATGAAGCGATTATCCGGACTCATGCCAATGCCGTCTACAGATTAGCCTATTCTTATACCAGAAATCAGGCAGATGCCGAAGATGTCTTTCAGGAAGTCTTTCTTAGATACTGGAAGAAGAAACCCGATTTTAAAGATGCAGAACATGCAAAAGCTTGGTTTCTGAAAGTTACCGCCAACTGCGCAAAAAGTTTCTTAACTATGCCGTGGCGGAAATATGTCGAACTTTCCGAACCGGATATTATTTTTAATCAGCCAGAGGAAAATGCTCTTGATGATGCCCTTCGGAAACTTCCCCAGCATTACAGAGAGGTTATTCATCTGTATTATTATGAGGAGTATAAAACTGACGAAATCGCCGGAATTCTGAACCGCCGACCGTCTACCGTGCGGACTCAGCTCACTAGAGCAAGAGAAATGCTCGCCAAAATCCTAGAGGAGGAAGAACCATGAAAGAAATTTATCAGAATATGAATGCGCAGATTCAGCCGGATGAAATTCTGATTCAGAAAGTTATGAATCAGACTGTCAGAAAAAAATCTCATATCGGGAGAAAAATTGCTGTCAGTCTGGCTTGTGCTGTTCTAAGTGCCGGCAGTCTATCCGTCATGACCCACGCAAGCGAGAATTTCCGTGATATGCTCTGGCAGATTTCCCCCAGAGTCGGAGCGATTTTCAGTCCGGTTATGATGAGCGATACCAGTCAGGGGATCAGAATGACGGTTGAAGCTGTCTATATTGACGGTGATGATGCAGAATTCATCATCTCTCTTGAAGATATCGAACAGAAAAACAGAGTTTCTGAATCTACTGGATTAAGCGACAGTTATCGGATTGTTAGACCGTTCTATTTTGATATGTCATCATTCGGCTGTGCCGGAATGGGCTACGACCCTGAAACAGGAAAGAAACGCTATCATATCTACACGCATGAACCCGGTGCAGGAAAATTCTGGGGCGATACGCTCACTTTTTCCGTGAGTGAAATTTCTTATGGAGTGAAATTTGTCAGAGAAAAAGTACCTGTTCCTGTTGACCTCACGCAAACGGACTACACTCCCGAAACTGTCTCCGGAAGTAAAATGTTTGAACATGGCGTAACAGGAATCGGAACAGGCGGAAGCGGTGCAGAGTGGTATGATAAAAATGAACTAGAATATCTGATTCCGGAAGCTCCGCAGGATTTTATTGATGAAATCAAGCTGACCGGTATCGGGTGGAAGGATGGTTTTCTTCATATTCAGAATTATATTGAGGACTGGAATAAAAATACAAGCATCACATATTATCTTGTGGATGAAAACGGCGAAACGCTGGAATCTTTTGAAGTAAGCTGGGATTATAAGGACGGTTCTCATTATTCGGAAACTTTTTTTGAAATTGACAGGGAAGAAGTTCAGAATTATCAGATTTATGCGGAGTATGTTACAGGCGGAACGGAACTTAAAGGGAACTGGAAGGTCAAATTTCCTCTTGAACAATTTGAATAAAAATATATGAAAAGTATTGAATTTCTTTTGCTTGACAAAGTTGGAAAAGTATGCTATAATAATAAAGCTGTCGGACGAGAACGAACGACAGAGAAAAG
>SVNI01000023.1 GCA_015066975.1 Ruminococcus sp.
GTGGCCTTGCACAGAAAACCGTTCTCGACACGCTCCGTGATGCCGGTGAAGATATCGAACTTGATGATATTCTGAAAGAAGGCTTCCACGGTACACGCTGTGTGGAATCCGGCGGCCCTGAACCCGGTGTAGGATGCGCCGGACGCGGTATTATTACATCTATCGGCCTGCTGGAAAGACTGGGCGCATACACGAATGATTTGGATTATGTTTTTTATGATGTTCTGGGCGACGTTGTGTGCGGCGGTTTTGCAATGCCTATCCGTGAGGGCAAAGCCAAAGAAATCTATATTGTTGCCAGCGGTGAAATGATGGCACTTTATGCGGCAAATAATATCTCCAAAGGTATTGCAAGATATGCAAAACAGGGCGGTGTCCGTCTGGGCGGTATCATCTGCAACAGCCGGAAAGTTGACCGCGAACGTGAACTTGTTGCTGCATTCGCAAAAGAACTCGGCACACAGCTCATTCACTTTGTCCCCCGCGACAATGAAGTACAGAGAGCCGAAATCCGCAAAAAGACTGTTATCGAATACAATCCGGAAGCAAATCAGGCTGACGAATATCGTGAGCTTGCCCGGAAAATCGAAGAAAATACTTCTTTCGTGATTCCGAAGCCTCTCACACAGGAACGTCTTGAAGAAATTCTTGTAGAATACGGTCTTCTGGACGGCCTTGAAGACCAGTACTCCATCTGATGAGGTGATACCCCATGAAAATTGACATTGACAGAGTTTCTGTCGTTACACCGGAAACCAATATCGGCGATTTGGTATTATTCCATCCGGAAACTGCACAGATTCTGTATGATATCGGAATGCACTGTCTGGGATGTCCTGCATCCGGTGCGGAAACTGTCGGTGAAGCGGCATCTGTCCACGGCATTGACCCCGAACAGCTCACCGCAGTACTGAATGAAGCATTCACGGAAAAACATTCATAAATAAAATCTATCCTTTCCATAAACCCTATGGAAAGGATATTTTCTGTTATTTTTCAGTTTTCTCTTGCATCTTTCAGAATAGTATGCTATAATAAAAATATACCAGACATCAGATACCGAGAGGGGGAAAACTGAATGTTTACATGGAACTTTCAGTATATATCAAAAGCGAGACTTGAAGAAGCCTTTCATCAGCTTATGCTTGACCCGCTGAAAGGAGATATTCTGATTCGCATTCATACTGCAATTCATCTGGAGAATGAAGCTGTTGACCTTGCAAAATTCATTGCACAGCTTGTGCCGGGCGCACATATTTTCGGCACGAGCACCTCTGCCGTCATAAGCTGGGGAAAACTTCTGCCGAATCAATGTGTCATTTCTGTGACACAAATGTCAAAAGGTTCGGTATGGACAGCACTTCTGCCGACATTTGACGAGAATAACAACCCCATTCCGCCGGAGGAACTCTGCCGGAATGTCCGGGCAGAAGTAGTGGATGCTGATACCAAGCTTCTGCTGACATTCCTGACGGGGAAATATCTTGATGTTTACAGCTTTGTTGAAAAATGCAATTCGTATTTTCCCGGCGTACAGATGATTGGAGGGCTTGCCAACACATCAGAAATCAGTCTGAAAAAATTCCTCGACTCCGGATTTGTTTTCAATGAAAACGGCTGGACGAACAAAGGCATCATTTTGGCGGCTATCGGCGGAAAAAAAGTTGAAAGCTACAGTTCCTATGCGACTGGTGTGCAGGTTATCGGAAAAGAGTCGGAAATTACAGATACATTCGGAACATGTATTCTCTCGATTGACGGCAAAAATGCCGCCGAAGAATATCGTATCGGCATTGGTGACGAACTGAGAAACCGGCCGGAGCTGACAAACCTGTTTCCCTATGTCTATTCTGAAACAAGCGATATTCCGATTTTTGTGCGCTTCTCTGATGACCAGAGCCTGAATGATGTTTTCAGTGAAGATGACCCTCTCCATGCACAGAAATATGCTTCCCATCCGGATATTGAAAAATATCAGAAGCGTGAAATGATTAATGCCAATCATAACGTCAGTGTCGGCAAACGGCTGAAACGTGCCTTTATTTATGACCGGAAAATTATTTCTGATAACCGTGCCTTGTTCCGGCATATTGAAAATTTCCAGAAGGCTGAGACCATTTTCGGCTATTCCTGCATTGCACGTTCTATGATTTATTCCAACTGTGTCAAGTGGGAGCTTTCTGCGTATGAAAATTCCAACATGTGCGGATGCATTACAGAAGGCGAAATTGCCCATGTTAACGGCCGGAACACATTTGCAAACTGTTCGTTTGTCGTTTCAGTATTCGGCGAAAAGCCTGCCACACAGGAATATAATCCCTATGCATTTTCCTATACTGATACTCTTGTTGCAGATAATCAGGAACTTATGGAATATCTCTGTGATATTGAGAACAAATTCGCCCAGAGTGAACATTTTACCGCTGCTGACAGCCTGAAAGCCTTTGTCCGCGACTGTGAAATGAAATTACTCTACTCTGAAAATGAAGATATTCCCAATGCGGCCGCTATGCATATCGACATCAAGCTGAAAGGCTATGACCGCATCTGTATGATTAACGTCTTCGAGACTTCCAGCATGGAATCTGTATTTCCCGAACATATGATTCGCCTGACATATAAAAATTACATCTCGAACTGTGTCAGCTATGCCAGAGCCAAAAAATATACTGTCTATATTATTGACAGATGGCATATTGCTATCGGTGCGCCGTCCTACATGGTCGCCCTTTCGGAATTTGTCAGTGACATGCAGGCACTCCAGAAAATCCTGTTCGAGGCCACAGAAGACTATATCGCCATTGTTCCTATGTTCTGCGTGATTGATGACTGTACAGTTGATAATATCAATTCTGTCTATTATTCTGCCAGAATTGAAATGATGCAGAAAAATATTCAGTTTTATGTCCGTGATGCAAAATTCGGCAGACTGGATGAAGAAAGCATCCGGGAACGCTATCACATGGTAAACGTCATCAGCTATGCAATTGCACATGATAAAATTATTCCCTATTTTCAGGGTATTTACGATAATACTGAACACAGAATCCATCATTATGAATCCCTGATGAGGCTGGAAGACGAAAACGGAAAAATCTATTATCCGGGCAGTTTTCTGGATGTTGCACGTTCTTATGGTCTGCTTTATGATTCCATGTCACTGCTGATGATTCAAAAAGTTTTTGAAAAATTCAAATCTATCGAAGACAAGAGCGTCAGCATCAATCTGTCCATCCGGGATATTAAAAACAGCAAAATTATAGACTATATCTATGAATTTCTCTCGACTGCCGGCCATCCGGAAAATTTTGTATTTGAGATTCTCGAAAACGAAGATATTGACGACTATGACGAAATGATAAATTTTGTAGATAAAATTCACAGTCTCGGCGCACAGATTTCGATTGATGATTTCGGAAGCGGTTTCTCGAATCTTCAGCATATTGCAAGCATTCACTCAGACTATCTGAAAATAGACGGTTCTATTATCCGGCACTGCTGTGAGGACAAGGAAGCGGAAAATCTGATTGCACTCATGGCCGGGTGGAAAAAACTCAGTTCCAGAAAGGTCAGGATTATTGCCGAATTCGTCGAAAATCAGGCAATTCAGGACAAACTGCTGTCTTATGGCATTGACTATTCACAAGGCTATCTGTTTTCCAAACCTGCTCCGGAACTGGACAGCAATGAAGGAGTCTAACGGCAATGAAAAGAAACGAAAACAAAAAAATCATCGGCCTGATTCTCGAAAATATTTTCACAGATTTCTCCAAAGAACTGATTCAAAGTGTTGCGGATATCCTGCCGGAATATAAAAATTTTCGTCTGGTGATACTCGCCGGAAAATATGACGGTCTGGAAGTTGTCACGGACAAACAGCGTCAGGACTATCTGACCATCTATAATTCTGTCTTTCAGCTTGACAGCATCTGTAATTTCGACGGACTGATTATTCATCTTGGAAGCATGACACCTGAGAAAAAACGCCGTATCCAGACAAGTCATTTTGAAAATACCAAAAATATCCCCAGAGTGTTTATTGCTTCTAACATGGAAGGAGAAACGATTGTCAATTATGACAATGAATCCGGCATTCGGGAAGCAGTGAATTATCTGGTGAACATCAATGAATTTTCCCGTTTCTGTATGCTTGGCGGCAGAGATGACAATATTGATGCCTGCGCCAGAAAAAATATCTTTATCCGCTGTCTGAAAGAAAAGCAGATTACTTTTTCTGACCGGAATTATCAGAAAACAGACATGTCCGACCAGTGTGAAGCAGAAGCTGAAAAACTGCTGGAACATAACCCGGATGCACAGGCAATTTTCTGTGTCAACGATTCTGTTGCAAAGTCTCTGTATTCTGCAATGCGGAAAAGAAATCTCACTCCCGGAAAAGATATCCTCGTGTTCGGCTTCGACAACACCCATCTGTCGGGCGAAATGATACCTTCGCTGTCTTCTATCGGTGCGGATAACTGCTCTCTTGGCAAAAAAGCTCTTGAAGTGCTTCTTCACAAGATGAACGGTGAGGAAACCAATTCTGTTCTGATTCCTACCCGGCTCTATGGCCGTGAATCATTTCACTACGAAATGTATGACTATACTGAACTGGAAATGATGAATGTCACTCCGGCTTTTATCGAAAGAATGTTCGACGACTGCTTCTACCGTTACCATAACAGCTATATCAGCCGGGAAAACGTTAATTTAAAACGCCTGTTCTACGAATTCATCTCCCGGATGCTTTTTGCTATGAAACGCCGGTACATGAGTATTGAAAGCTTTCACGAAATCCAGAGAATGATTGATAAATTTTTCGAGAAAGGCGCAATGGAATATACTGACGCTGCCAAACTTCTGAACAGTGTAGCACGGCTTCAGGGCAGTATCAACATTCATCAGAAATCTATCGCCGCAAATGTGATGATTAACCGCCTGTTTCTCAGAATCAAGGACAAAGCCATCTGTGCCCTTGCTGAACAGAAAACAAAAGAAACTACACTCCGTCTGGAGCAAATCAGAAATGCGCAGGAATTTCTGATAACTGGCATGATGCCACCTGATTCGGAAGAAGAAAATACAGACAGGCTTCTTCGCAGTCTTGGCAAGCTGGGCTTGTACAACGGTGCAGTCTATCTGTTTGAAACACCTGTCCGCTTCACAGCCGGACAGACAAAGATATTTCCGGAAACAGTTCAGCTCCGGTGTGTTATGAAATCCGGTGAAGTGTATTTTCCGCCCAAAGAAAGACAGGCCTGTTCTGCAAGCGATATCTTCTCCCGGAACGAACTGGCACTGAAATGCATCAGTCATGTTGCATTTACACTTTTCTACGGTCATTTTATTTATGGGATTCTGCTTTGCGAATTAACAAATGATATCTACAACAGAGGCGATTCCATTGCACTTCAGATAGGCAAGGCCTTTTATCTGAACGAATTGCAGAGCCGTATCGGCATGAATGATAAAACAAAAAGCTGTCAGAAATAAAGTTTCTGACAGCTTCTTGTTTTATGAATGCAGAGTTATCAGTTTTCTGCCAACATAAAAATCCATTCTTCCGGAAGCTTCATGCAGTCTGAGCTGGATTTTTTCTTCCGAATTCCGGTAATCTTTCAGGGCTTTGAGCACATCCGAAACAGCGAGGCTTTCCGTCCGGTAGCCCTCACGGGTGACAAATTCAATCGTATGCGATTCCAGAGCGACATCTTCTGCGAGCAGAATTAATTTATCAGATTCGCCCTCTGTTGCCGAAATAGAAACGACATCTTCCCTGTCGATTATCAGACAATAGATTTCATTTATCAAGATTCTTTCAAATCTGATATGCGGAACGGTTACATATGAAAATGTACATTCTCCCTGAAAATATTCTCTTGCTTTTTCGAGTCCGTAAATAAAATAACTGACTTTCATTCCGTTGACAAACATGTTCAGCCTTCTTTCAGATTTTTGAGACACAGCCGTTATTTTGCAGGCTGATTTTTCAGATATTTCTGCCATGTGGAAGAATATCTGTCCTTGAATGTTACTGTTGTGATATTCTCAAAGTCGATTTCGGTTGATTCCTGCCATTTGCCGTCCGCATCGAATTCCTGAAATACAACGGATTTCTTCTTGACTTTGATGATTCTGCCGACGGAAATTTTTTCTTTATATTCATTCTCGATAATCAGAAAACATTTCAATCTTTCAAGCGATTCAAAGACTGTCTGCCATGACCCCAGATTGATTGTCGGTTTTTTGATATTTTTCAGGATTTCCTGTTTCCGGTTGATGAGTGTGCAGGCATCCGTTCTGGTTTCGATTTTTCTGATATCGGCAACGCGCCGAATCTGAAAACCGTTGAGCTGAAAATCATCTTCTTCAATGCCAAAAAATAATTTTGCATTGAAATCCAGAATGTAAAAATACCAGTAATCCTTATCATATTCAAACCAGCAACGGCAGAGTTCATATGTGCCGGAAGCGTTCTCGATACATGTAATAATTTTTTCTTTTTTCATAAATATTCATCTCCTGTAATATAGTTTTTTCTTATTGTTTTCTATTAGATTCCGAAATTGTCATTCTCTTGTTATACACAGCGAGAAATTTCCGGAAACCTGTTTTCTTCTGTTCAAAGAAAGTATACTGTTCGTTTTCATCATCATAATTATGATAGCCGTTTGCAATACAGCATTCAATTATCAGATGATTATCAAAATAAATTTTCAGGTCATGCAGAGGACTGAACACAAGTTCCGTGACTGTTCCGCCGAGAATTTTTTCACGATATTTATCAAGAAAATACCATTCATCATTATGCTTATCATTTTCGCCGTCCCATGACTGATAGTCATAAGAAGTAAACAGAATATCATCATTCAGAATCACTCTTGTCAGTCCCAGCGCATGAAAGGCATAGCCCTCGAAATCAAGCATCAGCATTTCACATGCACAATTGATATTCTGCAACTGCAACCCTTTCATGCAGGAGAGAAAATCCTGATATTCCTGTTCCGGACACAATCTGACAGAATCTTCCCCCAGATAATCATAAATCACCTTATCCGCACCGACTGAAAGTAATTTTTCTTCACTGAGCATGGAGGCTATGCCGATAATCTCGCCTGCTCCGGCGGATTTTGCCGACTGAATACCGGATACGGCATCTTCAAAGACAGTGCATTCCGAAATTGGTACATGCAGAATTTCCGAAGCTTTCAGGAAAATATCCGGCGCAGGCTTGCCGGGGAATGTGCCGTCATTATAGATGACAGAATCCAGGCTGAACCATTTAGAAAGATGCAGATGTTCAAAGAAGAATTCCATATTTTTTCTTGCAGATGCCGTTGCGATTGTGACCGGAATTCCCTGTTCTTTCAGATTATCCAGAAATTCCGGCAGACCGTCAGCAAGATGAAAATCAGGACTTTGCAGACATAATTCCCTGTAGATTTTTTCTTTTTCTTCTTCAATCTGAATGCTTTCCTGTCCGGAAATTTCGCGCTCCAGAAAATAAGATAAAATATCCTGCGCCGACCTGCCGTAGACATGCAACTGAAATTCCTCATCTGAAATTTCTCTCTGAATTCTGTTTTCAAGAAAATTCCGCCACGCAGTGTCATGAAATTCCTTATCGAAAATCATAGTCCCATTGAAATCAAAAATCATGCCTTTCATGTCAGTTTCTCCAGTTCGTCCGCGATTTGCTTTTTTTTGTTCATAAGTTCCCCGAATCTGCTGATATATTCATAAGGAAATTTATAATTTATGACTCTGGTGAGATTTCCGCCGGGTGTGATGATTTTGCTGGAAGCCCCGCACCCTGCGCCGAGAATGGTTTGTCTGTCATCCATAATCAGGATATTATATAAATTTTCCTTTCCGGTTCGGGAATAGCCGACATTTTCAAGATTGCCGAGCGTATTTTTCTGACGATACAGATAATACGGCTGATATCCCTTTTCCGGAAGCAGTTCTGCGGAAAGTTCCGCCATTTTCTCGATAACCGGAATTTCTGTATTCTGATGATTTTCATCATGATAGAGATTTCCTGCTCTCTTGACAGTCAGCGTATGGACAGTAATGCTGTCCGGATTTAAATCAATTACTTTCCGGAGCGTATCGGAAAAGCCTTCGTAAGTATCAGACGGCAGACCGGCTATCAAATCCATGTTGATGTTATCGAATCCGAGTTTCCGTGCCAGATGAAAGGCATCCACAGCCTGCTGTGCGGTATGCCGGCGACCGATTTTCTGCAAAACACTGTCCTGCAATGTCTGAGGATTGACGGAAATCCGGTCAGCATGCATCTCCCGGATGACCTGTAATTTTTCTTCGGTGATGGTATCCGGTCTTCCAGCTTCAACGGTATATTCACGCGCATGAGCAATATCAATATGATTCCGGACGGCCTGCATGATATTCCGGAGCTGTTCTGCAGAAACGGAAGTGGGAGTTCCTCCGCCGATATAAACCGACTGTACGGATAAATCATATTTCTGAATCAGTCTGCCGAGAATTGCAATCTCCTGACAAAGTTTTTCGATATAATCCGGAATCAGATTCTTGGCACTCTCTATCGAATGCGATACAAACGAACAATAACTGCATCTTGTCGGACAGAACGGGATTGAAATATACAATCCGATTTCTTTCAGGCTGTGCGGAAGAATTTCTCTCTGAATCAAAGCAGTCCGCAGAGCGAGCTGTAATTTTTCATCTGAAATCAGATATTTCCGTTTCAGTTTCTGGCAAGCCTGGTCAGATGAGAGTCCCTGTCCCAGCGCATCGAGTATTTTTCTGACGGGGCGGATTCCGGTCAGCATCCCCCACGGGGGCTGATAGCCTGTAATCTTCTGCAAGCCCTGATAGAGCATCTGACAGAGCCGGAATTCTTGTTCGGTCTTTTCTGACGGCGCAGATACGGAATCAGAATAACAGTTTCCGTTCAGAAGAATTTCCGTTTTCAGAAGATTATGATTTTTATCAAATTCTGTAAGAATCCGGTTTTCAGAAACCGGAATCTGCTGTTCCCGGCAGAGTTCAAAGCGGACACCGGGAATAAAAATCTTAGCGACGGCCTGAATTTCATATTCAAAATCATGCCCCTTAAAAATCAGCGCACAGCTCATGTGAACGCCCTCAGATAGGGATTGGATTTCTTTTCGGCATCCAGCGTGGAAGCATCAAAATGACCGGGATAGACCTGATAATTTTTCTCCAGAGAAGCAATTTTTCTGAGAGAAATCATCATCTGTTCACGGTTTCCGCCGAGGTCGATTCTGCCGACACTGCCTTTAAAAAGTGTATCGCCGGAGAACATCATATCCTCTGTCAGATAGCACACACCGCCGGGGGTATGGCCGGGGGTATGCATCACCTGAATTTTCAGGCTTCCGAATTCCAGAATATCGCCGTCTTTGAGGGTATGATATTCCGTTACCGGCTGATATGTTTCGCTTGTCAACTGCCATGAAAGATTGGCCTGCCCGCTTTCGAGCATGACAGCATCTTTTTCATGAATATAGACATCTGCCCCGGTTTCCCTGCGGACTTCCTCGACACCTGCCACATGGTCATAATGGCCATGCGTGAGCAGAATTGCTTTCAGTTGCAGATGATAGGTCTCCAGAGCCTGTATGACCTTCTTTGCGCCGTCCCCGATATCGAAAGCAATGGCTTCGCCGTTTCCGGTTTCGAGTATATAACAGTTTGTGGCGAGTTCGCCGAGTATGAGTTTTATCAGATTCATAACAATTTCCCCTTTCCGGAAATAGATATACTATTATTATAGCATACTTACAGAGGAAATGCAAGCAAAAAAACTCCCTCTTGTGACAAGAGGGAGTTTCAATCATAATTGTTCTGGTTCTGCGCCGGAATTGGCATTTTTTCCCGGGGCAGACTTCTGCTTTTCCTGCAAACGGCCGAAGACAATATCATAACCGTTTCCGAGCGAGCGGTTCACACGGCTGATTGTGGCAGTGCTTGCGCCGGTTGTGCCGACAATATCATGATAGACATGATGGTCACGAAGCATTTTTGCCACCTGCAAACGCTGTGAGAGTGTCTGCAATTCCAAAACGGTGCAGAGGTCATCAAAAAAGGCCTCACATTCTTCTTTGGTTTCCAGACAGAGAATTGCTTCATATAATTCATCCAGAGCAGAAGTATTTGTTTTGCGTGTGTTCTGATTTCTCATCATTTCCGTTTCCTTTCATGATACACTTTTTTATATTTTAGCACATTACAGCATAAAAGTCAAGAGTTTTTTGGAAAATTCACGGAAATATTTTGAAATTATTTATAAAGCTTCGCTGTTGATGCTGTCAAGCTCAAATCTGTGGGTTTCTTCATTATAATACAGAAGGACTTCCAAACCAAGATAATCATCCGGATAACCCAAATCCGTGCCAAGAAAAGCTGTCTGCACAGAGAAAAACACTTCCTGTTCGTTATCGAAAGAAGCCAGTTCGCCGACATACCATTCACCAGTAAGAAAGCATCTGCGCGGAAACATATCTGTCTTGTTGTTGCATAAATCCTCATCACTGAGATAAGCGGAAAGCTCTTTTCTGACAACCTGCATGATTTCTTCTTGATGCGTTTCAAAAAGCTGTTCTGCATCAGCAGTATGAAAATCCCGTCGGGGAGTCAGAAAATTCTGATAAGTCACATACTGATTTTCCGGATTGGGCAGAGTGCTGAAAAGCTGTTTCAGTTCCGGCATGATTTATTCCTCGGTATCGTCAGCGATTTCTGACAGAATGCCCTGCAAGACTTCCAGCCCCTCGAACGTCTTGGAGGAAAACGGAACAGCATGGATATCTTCAAAACAGGGGATTTCCTGTTCAAATGCCTTCATACGGTTCTGACGTTCGGTCTTGTTGAGCTTGTCAGCTTTAGTAAATACGATAATAAACGGAATTTCCTCATCAATAAGCTGATTAATCATCTGCAAGTCATCCGCAGAGGGTGCATGGCGCATATCCAGAAGCTGGACGACAAGCCGTAAATCCCTGTCGGCCGACAGGTAGCCGGAAATTAATTTCTTCAGGCGTTCCTGTTCAGATTTGGAAGTTTTGGCATATCCGTAGCCGGGCAGGTCTACCAGATAGACATGCCCGACACTGTAGAAATTCACGGTTGCGGTTTTCCCCGGCACGGCACTGACCCGTGCAAGGGATTTCCGGTTGACAAGCTTGTTAATCAATGTGGATTTGCCCACGTTTGAACGTCCGATAAAGGCAAATTCCATGCGCTCCGGTGCAGGAAACTGTGAAATCTTTCCGTAGGAGGCGAAAAATTCCGCATTCTGAAAATTCATGATAACCTCCTGTCAGGATACACGCGCAGAAGAAGAAGTATTCTTCTTTTTCTTTTCTTTGGGAGTGCCGGACCTGCGTTTCTTTTCGGTTTTTTCAAGAGCGATTTCCAGCACTTCGGAAAGATTCTGCACGGGCATGAAAGTGACGTTTTCCTTTACGATATCGTCAACTTCTTCGAGGTCGGCCTTATTGCCTTCCGGAATGATGACCGTTTTGATTCCGGCCTTGTAAGCTGCCATGGATTTTTCACGCAGACCGCCGATAGGCATGACTCTGCCGTGAAGGGTAATTTCTCCTGTCATAGCGACATCGGCTCTGACAGGGATGCCGGACAAGGCGGAAATCAGGGCGGTTGTCATGGTAACACCGGCAGAAGGGCCGTCTTTGGGCACAGCACCCTCCGGCGCATGGATATGCAGGTCTTTTGTCTGATAGAAATCGACAGGAATACCATATTCCTTTGCGACACTTCTTGCATAGCTGATAGCAAGCCTTGCGCTTTCCTGCATGACGCTTCCGAGCGAACCTGTAATTTCGATATTGCCCTTGCCTTCCAAAATCAGGGCTTCGAGAGGCATCAGCACACCGCCGACAGAAGTCCATGCCAGACCATTGACGAGTCCGACTGTATTTTGTTTGCTCTGGGGGTCGGGAAGATATTTCTGAATGCCAAGATAATCCTGAATATCTTTCATTCTGACATGTACGCGTTTTTTCTCTCCGGAGGCAACGGCTTTTGCAGCCTTACGGCATACTGTACCAATGGTGCGTTCCAGACTGCGGACACCGGATTCTCTGGTATAAGAATCAATCATTTCGTAGAGAACATCATCATCAATACGGCACTGTACAGGTTTAAGCCCGTGACGTTCGAGCTGTTTTGCAACGAGATGCCGTCTGGCAATCTGGAATTTTTCTTCGCGGGTGTAGCTGGAGAGTTCGATAATTTCCATTCTGTCCTGCAAGGGTGCAGGGATGGTATCCAGTGTATTGGCCGTTGCCACGAAAAGCACCTGACTCAAATCGAACGGCAGTTCAATATAATGGTCTCTGAATGAATGATTCTGTTCCGTATCGAGAACTTCGAGCATGGCAGCAGAGGGGTCGCCTTTGTAGTCGTTGCCCATTTTGTCGAGTTCGTCAAGCAAAATCAGGGGATTTCTTGAACCTGCCTGATTCAGGGCGGCAATAATTCTGCCGGGCATTGCGCCGATATAGGTTTTTCTGTGACCGCGGATATCTGCTTCATCCCGGACACCGCCGAGCGAAACTCTCACAAATTTTCTGGAGATGGCATCTGCAATGGAATGGCCGATAGAAGATTTCCCGACACCGGGAGGGCCTACCAGACAGAGAATCTGTCCTTTCAGTTCTGGATTCAGGACACGGACAGCAAGGCTTTCCAGAATACGTTCTTTGACTTTCTGTAGTCCGTAGTGGTCAGCATCCAGTTTTTTCTGTACAGAATTCAAATCCAGATTTTCTTCTGTGAGCGTATTCCATGGCAGTTCCAGACAAGTATCCAGATAGCTGGAGATGACATAGGCTTCCTGTGAAGACGGGGGCATCTGGCGGAGGCGGTTCGCTTCTTTGAGGAGTTTGGCTTCGCTTTCTTCAGACAGATGCAGTTCCTGAATGCGTTCTGTATAAGAATCAGCATCATCAAGGGGTTCTTCGCCGGTTTCCTCGCGGAGCTGGTCAGCAATGACTTTGAGCTGTTCCCGGAGAAAATATTCTCTTTGTCCCTGGTCAATATTTTCCTGTGTCTGGTCATGGATTTCCTTTTCGGTTTCCAGAACCATAGTTTCTTTTGTCAGAATTTCGTATAATAAATTCATCCGTCTGGAAAGATAATTTTCTTCCAGAAGTAACTGCTTGTCTTTGAAATCGAACATAGTGTTAAATACGATTTCTTCGTACAGGCCGGAGGGGGTATCCTGACAAAGGACAGAAATCATAATTTCACGGGGCATCCGCGGAAAGAGGCTGGCGTAATGCTCATAGACATCTTTTACGGCTCTCATGAGTGCTTTCATTTCCACCTCGTCTGCTTCTTCGCGCTTGTTATCAGGCAGACGGCGGACTTCTGCAACGAGCATCTGATTTTCATGTACAATCTTTTTGATTTCCGCACGATAACAGCCTTCCACGAGGATTCTTGTCACGTCATCCTGTGTCAGTGTCTGTTTGATTTCTGCAACCACACCGATGCGATACAAATCTTTTTGCTCAGGATGTTCATCAAAGACATCTTTCTGTGCTGTCAGGAAAATTTTCCTGTCATGCAGAAGGGCTTCTTCTACGGCATGGACAGACATCGCTCTTGCAACATCAAAATGCATCATCATATGGGGAAATGCCACTGTTCCGCGCATAGGAACAGCGGGCAGTCTTTCGGTAAGTTTCTTTTTTTCCTGCATACTTCGACCTCACATTCCTGCCGTTTTTGCAACGGCTTTTATTTATTATACTACATTTTCAGACGAAATGCAAGCGGTAATTTCCGGCTTTGCCGGAACAAAAAGCCACACGCGGGTGTGGCTTCCTGATTTTTTCAAATACGCTTTGAAAATTACCATGCATGTACGACAGTACCAAAGCGGTCTGTCAGGATGGGAGAAGCGTTTTCTGTCACGCATTCTTTCGTGATTGTCACTTTGCTGATGTCTGTATAGCTGGGGAGATTGAACATAGATTTCATCAGAATGCCTTCCATGATAGAGCGCAGACCTCTTGCACCGGTTTTCTGTGCGATAGCCTTGGCAGCGACTTCTTTCAGGGCATCGGCGTCTACAATCAGTTCCACGTTATCGTAATTGAATAATTTTTTATACTGTCTGATAAGGGCGTTTTTGGGTTCTGTCAGAATTCTGACGAGGGCATCTTCATCAAGCTGGTCAAGGACGGTAAGAATCGGCAGACGGCCGACAAATTCCGGCACCATGCCGAAACGTACCAAATCCTGCGGGATTGCTTTTGTGAAGATGTTATCATCTGTCTGCTTTTTGGAAGTAACTTCCGCACCGAATCCCAGACCGGAAGGCTGTGTGCGCTTCATGATGACCTGTTCCAGGCCGTCGAACGCACCGCCGCAGATGAACAGAATATTTTTGGTATTAATCTGAAGGCATTCCTGATTGGGATGTTTTCTTCCGCCCTGCGGAGGGACATTGGAAACTGTGCCTTCGATAATTTTCAGCAGGGACTGCTGGACGCCTTCGCCGGAAACGTCTCTTGTCAGGGACGTATTTTCTGATTTTCTGGCGATTTTATCAATTTCGTCGATATAGATAATGCCTCTTTCAGCGGCTTCGATATCGAAATCGGCAGCCTGTACCAGACGAAGAAGAACATTTTCGACATCATCACCGACGTAGCCGGCTTCTGTGATAGTAGTTGCATCTGCGATAGCAAACGGCACGGCCAGAATTTTGGCGAGGGTCTGGGCAAGGAATGTCTTTCCGACACCGGTAGGGCCTAACAGAAGCACGTTGCTTTTCTGAATTTCCACATCATCATTGCTGTCCTGACTCATGATGCGCTTGTAGTGATTATAGACAGAAACGGCAAGAGAAATCTTGGCTCTGTCCTGTCCGACAACATACTGGTCAAGAATTTCTTTGATTTCTGCGGGCTTGAGGAGTTTCAGGGGAGATTTTGCTTTTTTCTTCTTTTCCTTTTCGTTTTCTTTCTTGTCCTCACTGGGTGCGGCATTATCCCTCTGACGGCCGGCAGCAGGGCCATAAATCATATCATAGCAGGTGCAGACGCACTCGTCGCAGATATTATAAATCCCTGCTGAAAACATGCTCATGACTTTATCTTCGCCCTTGCCGCAGAAGTTGCAAATTTTATAAGAATTAAATTCTGCCATAGTCTCTCTTTATCCTTTTAAATTTTTCTGTGCGGATTATCTTTTCTCAATTACCTTATCAATCAGGCCGTATTCCTGTGCCTGTTCAGCCGTCATATAATTATCGCGCTCGGTATCCTGTTCGATTTTTTCAAGAGGCTGACCGGTATGCTTTGCAAGCATTTCATTCATTTTCTGACGGGTTCTTACCAGGTGGTCAGAATGGATTTTGATATCTGTGCACTGACCGGACAGACCGCCGGAAATCAGGGGCTGATGAATCATAATTTCGCTGTTCGGCAGAGCAAAACGCTTGCCGGCTGCACCGGCTGTCAGCAGGAACGCACCCATAGAAGCGGCCATACCGATACAAATTGTGGAGACATCACACTTGATATACTGCATGGTATCGTAGATTGCCATGCCTGCTGTGATAGAACCGCCGGGGCTGTTGATATACAGAGAGATATCCTTCTCTGTATCCTGACTTTCCAGATACAGGAGCTGTGCCACAACAAGGCTTGCCGTGGTATCGTTTACCTGGTCACAGAGCATGATAATGCGGTCATTGAGCAGGCGGGAATAAATATCATAAGAACGTTCCCCCCGGCTTGTCTGTTCCACAACATAGGGCACAAGAGCGTTATTCATAGCATAATCCATCATAAAAAAGCGTCTCCTTTCCTGTAAACAAGGCATGAGCGAACAGAATATGTCCGCTCATACCGACAGATAGTTGTTTTTATTCTGCGGATTCTTCAGCAGCAGGTGCAGCATCTTCTGTGATATCTGCATTTTCCTTGACAATTTCCAGAGCCTTGGTGACACGCATATCTGTGATGTAGTCATCCATAGGCAGACGGCGTTTCACTTCAGCGAGGGGCAGATGGCTGGATTCCACCAGACCCTTGAGGCTTTCGTTGATTTCGTCTTCAGAAATCTGGATATTTTCGAGTTCTGCGATTTTTTCCAGAGCCAGACGGAGTTTTACTTCATGTACAGCGCGGTCATAATTCTGTTCGCGGAAGTCAGTCATATCCATGCCGGTATACTGGAGATACAAGTCAAGGGTCATACCCTGCTGAGAAAGCATATTTTCAAAACTGCGTACAAGGTCATCAATTCTGTGTTCGTACATGCAATTCGGAACAGGAACATCTACCATTGCGATAAGTGCTTCCATAATAGCATTATCGAAAGCAACATCTGCATCACGGACAGCGTTCTTTTCCAGAGTTTCTCTTGCATCTTTCTTGAATTCTTCCAGTGTATTGAATTCTGTTGTATCCTGAATGAATTCGTCATCTGCTTCAGGAAGTTCTTCTACAGTGATGCCGTTGAGCTTGCACTTGAATACAGCTTCCTTGCCGGCATAATCAGTCATCTGATAATTTTCAGGGAAAGTCACATTGACATCGAATTCGTCGCCTACGTTCTTGCCGACAATCTGGTCTTCAAAGCCGGGGATGAACTGGCCGCTGCCGAGTCGGAGCGGGAAGCTGTCGCCCTTGCCGCCTTCAAATGCTTCGTCGCCGAAGAAGCCTTCAAAGTCGATATTTACTTCATCGCCAATCTGAGCAGCTCTGTCATCTACAGAAACAAGTCTGGCATTTCTCTGGCGGAGCATGTCCACCTGTGCATTGACATCAGCGTCAGTAACTTCCTTGACGGCCTTGGAAGCCTTGATGCCCTTATAGTTTGCAATTTCCACAACAGGTTTTGTGATGCAGATAGCCTTGAAGGTTGCTCCTTCTTCTTTGCTGATTTTTTCAGCACTTACCTGCGGTGTGTCGACCAGTTCAAAATCAGCACTCTGGAGAGCAGCCGGGAGTTCCTGATTAATCAGCAGATTGAGGGCATCTTCATAGAAAGCACCCTGACCCATGTAAGTTTCAGCGAGCTTGCGGCTTACTTTACCTTTACGGAAACCGGGGATAGAGATTCTTTTTCTTGCTCTCTGATAAGCTCTTTCCACAGCCTTTTCAAAGTCTTCAGCATTCACTTCAAATACCAGCTCTACGGTATTTACTTCTGTTCTTGTTGTCGATTTCAAACTCATTATTAAATCCTCCAAATTTAAATAGTTCAGTCAGTCAGCAGCGCAGTGCTGCATATACAAATTATTATAGCATATCTCCGGAAATTTTTCTATAGATTTTTGAACTTTCCGGCAGACTTCTATTTTTTAAACAAATTATAATATTTTTTCAGGGATAAACTGTAAATAATCACCAGAAATCAGATGATAGCAGATGCCCTCTTTCATGCCTTTGACAGCCTTGTTATGGATTCTGCCGTGCAGGTGACCGTAATAGCAATCTTTTACCCCGAATTCGTGCAGAACTTCCAGCATTAATTCATTCCGGCTGTTTGCGAATATCGGGGGATAATGCAGAAAGGCAACCGGGGTCAGGTTCTGGTTTCTGGCGGCTTGCAGGGAGACACGCAGTCTCTGCTGTTCTCTGGTGAGGACTTTGGCATCAGCGGATTCACCGGGCATGTTGACCCAGCCTCTTGTACCGCAGATGGCAATATTCTCATAAGCATAGCAGTTATTATGCAGAATATGCAGAGTCCGGAAGTGATTGGCTTCAAAGAAGTCCGTCATTTTCTTCATAGAATTCCACCAGTAGTCGTGATTGCCTTTAAGAATGATTTTCCGTCCGGGCAGACTGTCGAGCAGGGCGAAATCCGGTTTTGCCTGCTCCAGCGACATCCCCCAGGAAATATCCCCGGCGAGTACGATAGTATCTTCGGACTGAATGAGATTTTTCCAGTTCTGTTCGATTCTGGACTGATAATTTTCCCATCCGCCGAAAATTTCCATAGATTTTTCGGGGACACCGATAGAAAGATGTGTATCCCCCATAACGAATAGGCTCATCTATTAAGCTTCGATGCCCAGTTTTTTGAGCACATAGCTTTCCATTGTTTCTTTTGTGATGACTTCAGAGAAGCGGACAGGCTTGTTTTTGAGGTCAGCAAGGGACTGTGGAACGGGCAGACCGGAAACTTCGGCCAGATGTGCTACCTGTTCGTATTCGTCAGCACCGGAAGCCTGCCCTTCAATAGCTTCGAGCACGCTTGCGCTGAACTTGTACGGGCTTGCAGTGGAAGCAATCAGGGTCTTTGTGGTATCGCCTGTTTTAGCAATATAATCCAGATATACTTTCACAGCAACAGCGGTATGGGTATCGCAGGTATAGCCGTATTTTTCTTTAAAATCATGAATTGTTTTCTTAGTTTCGGCATCATCACAGAAACCGCCGACAAAATCAGCTTGCAGTTTTGCCTTGATTTCGTCTGTCACTTCATACTTGCCGTCTTTGGAGAGCTTGCCGAACCAGTCACGAATCTGCGCATCATCACCATCAGTGAGAATATATAATAATCTTTCCAGATTGCTGGAGATTAAAATATCCATAGACGGAGAGCATGTAGCATAGAAATCACGGTTTCTGTCATACACACCTGTCTCGATAAAATCTGTCAGGACTTTATTGATATTGGAAGCGCAAATCAGCTTGCCAATCGGCACGCCCATATTCTTCGCATAGTAAGCTGCCAGAATATTACCAAAATTACCAGTCGGAACGACTACATTAATCACATCACCAAACTGAATTTCGCCTTTCTTAGCCATTTCCGCATAAGCAGACACATAATAGACAATCTGCGGTGCAAGTCTGCCCCAGTTGATAGAATTCGCACTGGAGAACATCTTTCCGGCCTTGGCGAGCTTTTCTTTCACAGCATTGTCAGTGAAAATCATCTTGACACCGTTCTGACAGTCGTCGAAATTGCCCTCGATAGCGCATACACCGACGTTTCCGCCTTCCTGTGTTGCCATCTGACGCTTCTGCATGGAAGAAACACCATGGTCAGGATAGAATACCATAATTTCTGTGCCGGGCACATCCTTGAAGCCTTCAAGAGCGGCCTTGCCGGTATCGCCGGAAGTCGCTACCAGAATGACAACTTTCTTGTCTTCGCCGTTCTTCTTGAGAGAAGTCGTCAGCAGATACGGCAGAATCTGCAATGCCATATCCTTGAAAGCACAAGTCGGGCCGTGCCATAATTCCAGAATATTGGCATTATCGAAAGCCTTTGTCAGTTCTGCGATATTTTCAGTTTCAAAATTTCTGGTACTGTAAGCATTGGAAGTACAATAAGAAATCTCCTCCGGTGTGAAATCCGTCAGGAACTTGCCGAACACAACATTTGCTCTTTCTGCATAGCTCATATCAGCAAGTGCTTTGAGTTCATCCATAGTAATTGTCGGAATTTCAGACGGGATAAACAGACCACCGTCCGCGGAAATTCCCTGTGCGATGGCAGCCGCACTTGTCACTTGCAGACTGCTGTCTCTTGTACTTTTGTAGTACATAATACCACCCTTTCGTGATTAATCAAAATTTTGGCTATTGTCATGAAAATCCGTTTCGTCGAACGCATTTTCAAGATAATTGATATCAATAATCCGGTCATATAAAGTTATCACTTCTGCGATATCATAGCGGAAATACCAGTCATCTTCGGAAAGATGTTTCTGTTCCAGATAGTGGTATGCCGCACGGATTAAAAGCCGCTGTTTCCGGCGGTTGACTGCTTCTGCACCGGATTCGGCAGAATACAGTTTTCTGGTTTTGACTTCTACAAAGCAGATTTCGTCATTCCGGACGGCAATTACATCAATTTCGCCGCCCCGGATACGGAAATTCCGGTCAAGAATCTGATAGCCCAGATATTCGAGATAATATCCGACAGCCAGTTCTCCCATTTTTCCGATTTCTGCCGGAGTCATAGAATTTTTTTGAGAAATGACGGCCTGTGAATGGGGCAAGCACCGTACTGAATCAGACGCTTTCTGTGTTCTTCCGTACCGTAGCCCTTATGCTTCTCGAATGCGTAATTCGGGTACAGTTTGGCCTGTTCGGTCATATAGTTATCACGGGCGACTTTTGCCAGAATGGAAGCCGCAGCAATGGAAGCAGATTTTGCATCCCCCTTGACAATGCATTCTGTAGGCACGGAGAGAGACGGAATCTGATTGCCGTCCACGAGGGCATAATCGGGCTGTTGTGTCAAGCCGTCAACAGCGCGTTTCATTGCCAGCAGAGAAGCTTTCAAGATATTATATTTTTCGATTTCAGCAACGCTTGCCGTGGCGATATACCAGCAGACAGCTTTTTTCTGAATTTCTTCAAATAATGTTTCACGGCGTTTTTCAGTGATTTTCTTGCTGTCGTCAAGCCCCTGAATATCGCAGTTATCGGGAAGAATCACAGCAGCGGCATAAACATCACCGGCGAGAGGGCCTCTGCCCGCCTCGTCGATTCCGCAGATGATGCCGTGTTCTGTTCTCATAGCAGTATCGAAGTCCAGCATTGCCTGACGGCGGAGGAGAGTTTCTTCTTTCATGAGACATTCTCCTGTGAACAAGGCAGTTCGAGGGTAATTCTGCCGAGTTTTGCGGCTCTGAAATCGTCCAGAACTGTTGCAGAAGCACGTTCCGTATCGACGATACCGCCGGAAAGGAGCATACCTCTTTTTCTGCCGACAGCTTCTAATAATTTATCGCCCTGTGTTTCGTCTGTTTCGAGCTTATAGCGCATTTTGAGTGCATCCGGATAATTTTCATGCAGATATTCCAGAAGAAGCATAGAGAGGGCTTCGGTATCCAGAATCTGGTCACGGATTGCGCCTGTAAATGCCAGCCGGACAGCGGCCTGCTGGTCATCCAGTTTCGGCCAGAGAACGCCGGGCATATCGAGAAATTCGGTTTGTTCGTCAATTTTGACCCATTGTTTGGTTCTGGTAACGCCGGGTCTGTCCTCGACTTTGGCTCTTTTGGATTTGGCCATTTTATTGATGAAAGAAGACTTTCCGACGTTCGGGATTCCGACAATCATCAGACGAATCGGTCTGCCGACCATGCCGGACTGTTTTCTTTTTTCGAGTAAATCTTTCAGAAGCTGTTCCCTTACAGTTGCTACAAACTGTTTCGTTCCCTTACCGCTGATACAGTCGACAGCCAGTGCAGGAATACCCTGCTTTCTGTAATACTGTACCCACTGATTTGTGATATTCGGGTCAGCCATATCGGATTTATTCAGCAGAACCATATAGGGTTTGCTGTTGATTAATTCTGTCAAATCAGGATTGCAGCTGCTCAGGGGAATCCGTGCATCCAAGAGAGACACAACGCCATCCACGAGCGACAGATTCGCTGCAATCATACGTTTGGTTTTGGTCATGTGACCGGGAAACCACTGAATATTTCCAATCTGAATTTTTTGCTGTTCAGACATAAAGCCTCCTTATCTGTGCGGAACTAATTCACTGTTCCGAGTTTTTCCAGAGGGTATAATCTCAATAATACTGTTCCTTCGATTTGTTCTTCGGGCACGAGTCCGACATTGACATAGCGGCTGTCCAGAGAAATATCCCGGTTATCGCCCATAACAAAGACAAAACCTTCCGGAACGGTGAACGGATATTCAAACGCATTTCCCAAATCGGGGAGCTGTGTAATCGTATTGGTATATAATTCTTTCTGTGCTTCGCCGTTGATATAGACAACACCTTCTTCGGAGCTGATATCAAGGGTCTGTCCGCCGACGGCGACAACACGCTTGACAATGCTCTTATGCAGACCTTCGGCCATATACAGCGAACCGCTTTCCGCGAACAGAATCGCATCATCCGCATTGATGACAACAATATCACCGTCATGCGGTCTGGTTTGAAGCTGGGATACCAGAAGCCTGTCTTCATCCTGAAGTGTCGGGAGCATGGAATCTCCCTGCACAATCGCCACACGGAACACATAAGTAAATAACAATATCATCAGGAAGATGGGAATCATAGCCGCGCTGATGATATCAATCATTTCGCCGATAATACGATGCAGTTTCCTGTTTTTAGAAAAGCGTACATATTCTTTCATCATCTGCACCCCGGACAGTTTCAGCTAATAAAGCCGACTGTACTGAAAGAAACGGATTCCTTTCCGCTTCCGTCTGTTTCTACGGCGCAATAGCGGAAAAATGCATTGCCGAGAATATCATCTTCTGAAATCAGGCCGACGTAAGAACTCCGGCTGTCGGTAGAATGATTCCGGTTATCCCCCATGACAAACACATAGCCTTCCGGAATAGTAATCGGATAATTGAATGCGCCGTCGTTTGTCAGGGTAGGTTCATTGGTATAGGGTTCGTCGAGGGCTTTGCCGTCCACATAGACAAGTCCCTCGTCAGTTCTGACTTCAACAGTTTGTCCGGCAACAGCAATCACGCGTTTAATCAGGATTTCATTCAAAGCCGAACCGCTTTCTACAACATTGCCGCTGTTGTCGAGCAGATGCCCTGCATAATTGCTGACAACCACTACATCCCCCTGACGGGGCTGATACAGAATCCGGCGCATCACCAGCTTATCCTGATTCTGGAGCGTTGGCACCATAGAGCGACCGTCTACCGTGACGGGACGAATCAGATACGTAAACAGCAGAAGCACGACAAAAACAGACATCAGCATTGTTTCCAGAATTTCTACAATATCGTTGAATAAATCTGATTTTTTCTGTTCCTTGTCGGGGGTTTCTGCCTGATTTTCTGTTAATTCTGCGGATTCCATAACTTCACCTCATTATGCTGTCGAAATAATAAAAACGCTTACAATATGCAAAAAAGGGACGTGCTGTCCCTCTTGCCAAATGCAGTACAAAAGCAGCCATACAGCCGCTTTTGTACAGCCGAATGTGCATTTATACGAGTTTTTCCTTGACCTTTGCAGCCTTGCCGACTCTGTCGCGCAGGTAGTAGAGCTTTGCGCGGCGAACTTTACCGTGGCGAACCAGTTCTACCTTGTCCACGGCAGGAGAATGCAGCGGGAATACACGTTCGATGCCACAGCCATGAGCCACACGTCTCACTGTGAATGTTTCGCTGATACCGCCGTGCTTCTTAGCGATAACAGTGCCTTCAAAAATCTGGATACGGCTCTTGTCTTCGCTTTCCTTGATTTTTACATGCACCTTAACAGTATCACCGATTTCAATAACAGGTGCGTTTTCTTTGAGACTGGAATTGCTGATTAATTCTAATGCGTTCATAATAATTTTCCTCCTAAAAAATTCCGGTTCTTCATGCACGGTTGACTGATGCAGTGCATTCAGCAGAGCACTGCGCCGTCAGAGGATGAACCTGTTTAATGTCTTACGGCATTAACTCTCATTCTGCGTGAGCGCGGAACGGATTTCAAATGCTTTTATATCATAACATATTTTGAGAAAAAAAGCAAGTGTTTTTAGAAAAAATCTTGCTGATTTCCCGAAAAAATTTTTGTCCGCCGGGCGGATTTCAACAGAATCGGCTTGCCTGCGTAATTTTGAAAAGCATCTGTCACAACGGTAACATTCAGGCTTCCGTCGTTTCCGGCAGGGAGGCAGAGCGTCAGAAGCAAATCACCGTCCTGAATATTTATATTTTTGATAGTTATCATAGATTTGATATCTAATTCTTTCATGCCTTTTTTAGTTTTCTTCTGAATCAGGATTTCCGGCTGACTGATAAAATCATTCCAGAGCGATAACAAATCCGCATCCGGACAGGAAATTCTGACCTGATATTCTGCGCCTGTGATATCCATAGCTGACATTTTCGGCTCGCGAACTTCGAGTGCATGAAGTCCGGACGGCAGAACAGAATTCAGCTTGTCCAGAATTTCTTTTTCAGGAAGTTCTTCTGTCAGGCGCAAATCCATGACTTCACATTCACTCTCCAGACCGAGCGACAAGGCAAGCGGAAACATCAGATACAAATGCGGATGGAATCCCTCTGTATACCATGCAGGAAGCCCTGAACGGCGGACAGCTCTTATCATGCATCTGTTCAAATCCAGATGGGAGATATATTTGCTGATACTCTTTTTTTCAAATATAATTCTGTAATCTTTCAAAAGCAAGCCCTCCCCAGACATTGATTTGCACCGCATCCGGCACATGCCTGACGGCATGGGGGCGTAGTCTGTTCTGCATGGGCTTTCTGATTTTCCCGAATCAGAAATTTTTTCGATACCAGATAATCTATATGACTCCACGGCATAACTTCATCATAGCTTCTGGTTCGGTTGGCATAGAATGCCGGGTCGAGATGATTTTTTGCAAAGGCATCATACCACTTATCAGCACAGAAGAATTCATCCCAGCTATCCAGATGACAGCCGTTTTTCCATGCATCATAGATAACAGAACAAATCCGCCTGTCGCCTCTGGCAAGCACAGCTTCCATCAGGCTGATGTCAGATACATGCATCATGGTTTTGATTTTTTTTGACTTGACAGCTTTTTTCAGAATCTGCTGTTTCCGGAGAATTTCTTCTTTTGTGGCCTGTGGCTCAAATTCAAACGGCGTAAACGGCTTGGGGACAAAAGTCGCCGTACTGATGGAAACCTGTAATTTTCCCTTAGCACGTCCGGGCATATCATAGAACAGATTCACGACTTTCTGTGCCAAATCCGCAATACCTGCCACATCTTCATCTGTTTCAGTCGGCAGACCCATCATAAAATAGAGCTTGACCGTCGTGTAACCGCCCTCGAAAGCGATTTGACAAGTTCTCATAACTTCTTCTTCCGTAACGTTTTTATTAATCACATCACGGAGTCTCTGTGTTCCGGCTTCCGGCGCAAATGTCAGACCGCTTTTCCGGATGGTCGTGACCTTTTCGAGCACAGATTTTGAAAAATTATCAATTCTCAGTGACGGCAGAGATAAATTAATATGCTGATGTTCCGTATACTCCAGGAGACTATCAAGAATTTCCTCAATCTGGGAATGGTCGCTTGTACTCAGCGACGAGAGGGACAATTCATCATAGCCAGAATTCTGACAGAGTGTAATCCCCTGCTGACAAATCACATCTGCGGATTTTTCCCGGAACGGCCTGTATAAAAATCCGGCCTGACAGAATCGGCATCCGCGGATACAACCTCTCAGGACTTCGACAGAAACTCTGTCATGAATCGTCTCCAGAAACGGCACAACAACCTGTTCCGGATAGTAGGACTGATTCATATCT
>SVNI01000024.1 GCA_015066975.1 Ruminococcus sp.
CAATCATGAAACACTGACCTGCGCACAGGATTTCCGGGCACTTGTAACGGAATCCGGCGGACAAAGCCTTGACTTGACCGTTCAGAGAGATAATCTTTCACTGGAACTGACGCTTGCACCGGCTTACTCCCTCACAGCGGACTGCTGGCAGACGGGCATCTGGGTGCGCGACAGTACAGCAGGCATCGGCACGATGACTTATTACGACCCTTCTGACGGCAGTTTCGGCGGACTGGGACACCCTATCTGCGACCCTGACACAGGCGAAATCATTCCGCTCGGAAAGGGTACTGCAGATGCTGTGACTATTAGCGGGGCTGTCAAAGGCCAGCCGGGGAATCCCGGACAGCTACAGGGATATTTTTCAGCCGAATCCCCAATCGGCGTACTGGACAGCAATCAGGAAACAGGCATTTTCGGCCATCTGCAAGAACCTGTTGCCAGTTTTCCAGCTGTTCCCATGGCACTGAAGCAGGAAATCACGCTTGGCGAAGCCGTCATTCTGACCACGGTGCAGGGCAGTGAACCGCGCCCCTATTCGGCACAGATTACCGCGATTGACTACACGGATGACACACAGAACATGATTATTGAAATTACAGACGAAGATCTGCTCGCCTGTACAGGGGGTATCGTACAGGGCATGAGCGGAAGTCCTATCCTACAGAACGGAAAACTCATCGGTGCGGTTACACATGTCTTTGTCAGTGAACCTTCCATGGGTTATGCGATTTTTGCAGAAAGCATGTATCATCATCAGGACTGAAAAAAGGGCTGCCCTGAGGCAGCCCCGATGTGTTATGTTGTTTGCTTATCTGTTGTCGTCGCTGAAACCGCTTTCAACCAGTTCTACCAGTGCTTCTACGGCTGCCTGTTCATCAGCACCGTCAGCAATGATACGAATATCAGTACCGCCGACAATACCCAGAGACAGAATGCCGAGCAGGCTCTTTGCATTTACACGGCGTTCTTTCTTTTCAATCCAAATAGAGGACTTAAATTCATTTGCCTTCTGGATGAAGAACGTAGCCGGTCTTGCATGAAGACCTACCTGATTCTGAACTGTTACATCTTTTACAAACATATCAAAACTCTCCCATCTTTGCATATTACTACAGTATTGGATTTACCTCTGCATATAGTTATTATACATGTAAAAACGGATTTCGTCAACAGTTTTTTCAAATATCGGGACAATTTTCGGAAAAATTCTACGCATTGTTAAAATCCATGCCGGAAAGAAGCCTTAGTCTTTGTATATAATCACAAATAGATTTTGCAAAGAGCACTGTGAAATATACTATCCGTAACAAACAAAATTCAACACAAAATTCTGTGCACAGTGCAATAAAAAAACAGGATTCGTGTCGGGGAATGTCGGGGAAGTTATGAACAAACTTTTAATAGCCATTCTGACAATTCTGCCCGGAACTCTGTCAAAAATTCCGGGCAGGGGAAAAAATAATAATACACACTGTACATTTACGGATAAAGATTTAGGTCAGCACCAGCGTTCTGCATCCATGCCGCAATGGTTTCGACAGCCTCCTGTTCGTCATCACCTTCGGCAGTGAGCGTAACCTGTATACCGGCGCAAAGTCCCATAGAAAGGACAGCAAGGAGACTTTTGGCATTCACAGAGCGTTCCGCATTCTGAATCCGGATAGAGGAATGATAGGAATTTGTTTTCTGAATAAAAGAAACATCCGATTTTTTCCTCAGAGGATAATTTCTTAATATAATAACATCTTTGGAATACATAAGATTCTCCTTTCTTTCTGCTGTATGATGTGGGTACAGGGATTATTTTTTGGAATTTTCCTGTTCTGCGAGCCAAGCGGCATACATATCGGGGCGTTTTTCCTGTGTGATTTCCAGACTCTTCTGCTGTCTCCACTGTGAAATTTTCAGATGATGACCGGAAAGCAGAACTTCCGGAACGGTTTCGCCCTCCCAGACTTCCGGGCGGGTATACTGGGGATATTCTAGAAGTCCGTTAAAATGGCTCTCGTCCTCAAAGCAGACGGCAGAGGGCAAAACACCATGACACATGCGGGCAACGGCATCTGTCAGCACGAGTGCCGGAAGCTCACCGCCTGTGAGGACATAATCTCCAATAGAAATTTCTTCATCAATGATTTTATCCAGAACACGCTGATCAATGCCTTCATAATGACCGCACAGCAGAAACAAATTCTCCTGCTTGGAAAGGCTGACGGTTTTTTGCTGGGTCAGAACGCTCCCTTTCGGCGACAGATAAATGCTGTAGGGTCTTGCACCGAGCATGTCACAGACAGCCGTCCAGCACCTGTAAACCGGTTCGGCCTGCATCAGCATCCCCATACCGCCCCCGTAAGGGGTATCATCCACGCGCCGGTGCTTATCAAGCGTATAATCCCGGATATTATGGCAATGCACCTCGATTGCGCCTGATTTCCGCGCCCTGCCGATGATGCTCTCAGACAGCACGGCTTCGCACATCTCCGGAAAAAGCGTAGCAATCTCAATCCGCATCTTCAAACAATCCTTTCAGAGGCCTGATTTTCATGATGCCTTCTTCCAGATTCGTTTCTATCACCACATCCGGGATTGCCGGGGCGAGATATTCTTTTTTATCTTCCTCGCTCCAAATCTGATAGACATCATTTGCGCCTGTCTGCATCACATCCCTGAGCACGCCCCATAGTCTTCCGGTATCAGCATCCACGACTTTCAGGCCGATTAAGTCCTGAATGAAGTAGCATCCTTCCTCCAGCTCGACATCTTCCCTGTCCATGTAGAGGATTTTTCCTTTCATGGCTTCGGCCTGTTCACGGGTATTGCAGTCCTGCAATTTCATGATGATGACATTCTGTTGAATTCTGGCATTCTCTACCTGAACGGGCTGTCTGCCGTTCTTATCTAAATATAATTCCTCAAAAGAACATAAAAACGCCGCATCGTCGCACCAAGGATAGACTTTCAATTCCCCGTGAAGACCATGGACGTTTGTGATTTTGCCAATTTCTAAAAAGCGTTTCTGTTTCATAAAAAGCACTGCTCCGTTCAGCCGATTTCTACAGCAATGGAATCCATGCCTTTTCTGGAAGCACCTGAACGCATGATAACGCGGATTGCCTTTGCGATTCTGCCCTGTTTGCCGATAACTCTGCCCATATCGTCCTCAGCCACATGCAGATGGAATACAATCACACCTTCTTCATTAGGTTCATCCTGTGTGATTTCAATTGCATCCTTGTTTTCTACCAAACCGGAAACAATTGCAAATAATAATTCTTTCATGTTAAAATCCTTTCTGAATGCCGTTATTTCCCCGTCTGCAAGCAAACGGGGATATTCAGGCAGTCCAAAATTAAAGAATACCTTCTTTTTTGAGAAGATTCTTTACAGTATCAGTCGGCTGTGCGCCCTTCTTTATCCAATCCTTAGCCTTATCTGCATCAATCTTGACAACAGAGGGTTCTTTGGTAGGGTCATAGTAACCGATTTCGTCAATGCTTCTGCCGTCTCTGGGGAAACGGGAATCTGCAACAACAACACGATAGAAAGGAGCTTTCTTAGCACCCATTCTTCTCAGTCTGATTTTTACTGCCATTTTTTTCACCTCGCTATTTGTAAAATTTAAATCTATCTTCAAGCAGAGAAATTCTGCATTGAATGCTGTTTATTTCTTTTTCTTACCGGGGGCGGCATCAAAGTTCATGCCGGCAACACGGCGTTTCATCTGACGGAACATGGCTTTCTGTTTTTTGCCCTGTCCGGTGAACTGTTTCATCATTTTCTGCATTTGCTCAAACTGTTTCAGCAGTCTGTTGACATCTTCGACTTTCATGCCAGAACCTGCGGCAATACGTCTTTTTCTGGACGGATTGATGATGGCAGGCTTGGCGCGTTCTGCCGGAGTCATAGAAAGAATAATCGCTTCGAGACGGTCAAACTGTCTGTCATCGAGTGCGGCTTCATCTACTTTGTCACCGCCGGGAAGCATCGAAACAATGCTTTTGAGAGAACCCATCTTCCGGATTTGCTTAAGCTGTTCGAGCAGGTCGCTCATATCAAAGCTCTGTTCCTTGAATTTCTTAGTCATTTTTTCGGCACTGCTGTGGTCAATAACACTTTCAGCGCGTTCAATCAGAGTCAGAACGTCGCCCATGCCGAGAATTCGGGAAGCCATACGCTTCGGATGGAAACGTTCAAAATCGTCGAGTTTTTCGCCCATACCAATGAATTTAATCGGTTTGCCGGTAACTGCCAGCACGGAGAGTGCCGCACCGCCTCTGGTATCGGAATCGAGTTTCGACATTAAAACACTGTTGATGCCGAGTGCATCATCAAAAGCCTTTGCGACATTGACAGCATCCTGACCAGTCATAGCATCCACAACGAGCATGATTTCATCCGGCTCAGTATTGGCCTTGATATTCTGGAGTTCTTCCATCAGTTCTGTATCAATATGCAACCGTCCGGCCGTATCCAGAATGACAATATCATGACCGTAGTCTTTTGCATAGCGAACAGCCTGCTTTGCGATAATCACAGGGTCAATCTGTCCCATCTCGAAGACCTTGACACCAGCTTTCTCGCCGACTACCTGCAACTGCTGAATCGCCGCCGGTCTGTAGACGTCACAGGCGGCAAGCATAGGCCTGTGGCCTTCTTCTTTAAGATATTTTGCCAGTTTTGCAGAATGTGTTGTCTTACCTGAACCCTGAAGTCCGCACATCATGATAACTGTAGGCGGTTTGGACGAAATATTAATTCTTTCGTTATTATTGCCCATCAGGTCGATAAGCTCGTCATTCACGATTTTGACAACCTGCTGTGCCGGGGTGAGGCTGGAAAGCACATCTTCACCGATCGCCTTTTCTGAAACCTTAGCGACAAAATCCTTGACAACCTTATAGCTGACATCAGCTTCCAGCAGAGCGAGCTTAACTTCGCGCATTGCTTCCTTGACATCACTCTCTGTGAGTCTGCCGTGAGATTTCAGTTTTTTGAATACATTGCTTAATTTTTCAGAAAGTCCCTCAAAAGCCATACGGGGGGTCAGCTCCTTGTCACTTGTTATAATAGCCGCAGACCGTTTTCAGCAAGTCTGACAATACCTGAAATATTTTCTGTCCGGCAGGAATCCAGAATCTGTTCCAGACAGTTTCTCATGCGCCGGACACGTTCTGCCATACCCAGTTTCTGTTCTGTCTGCAAGAGCATCTGTTCAGAATGCCGGAGGCTGTCTTTAACGGCCTGACGGGTAATATCCTGCATCTGTGCGATTTCTGACAGAGAAAAATCTTCGTTATAATACAATTCTGCAATTTCTCTCTGGCGTTCTGTAAGCAGTTCGCCGTAGCAGTCGAGCAGAAGAACAAACTCTAAATTTTTTGCCATGGCTGCACCTCACAAGCCTGCCTTGTAAAGCAGAATCACTTGACATTTTCAATGCCTTATACAGTATAGCATATTTTACGTGAAAAGTCAAGAGAAAATTTTATTTTTTCTTCCGGCACTTTCGACTAAAATCATATTGCATTTCTTTATGAAATATGTTATAATAAATAAAACATGACAGAAAGGAGTTCTGCTATGCTGTTCGGTTATAAAATCGTGGCGGTCTGCGTCGCCAAGCCTTATGAAGATGTCATCCGGGAATTTCTGGAATCGCTTCATACAGCTCTCGCTCCCCGGCAGTGGCGACTTTTTATCTATACAACCGGTTCTGACTTGTACTGGAATACTCCGTCAGATAAAGGCGAAAAAACTGTATTCGATTTAATTCGCCCTGATTATGTGGATTTGATGATTATACTGGGAGATACTATCAAAAATACAGACTATCTGAAAGCTCTCTGTGACCGTACCAAAAACAGCAATATTCCACTGATTGTCATCAGCGACAGCATCCCCGGAACATGCAGTATCACGTTTGATTTTACCAAAGGTTTCGGAGAAGTCGTCAGACATCTGATAAACCATCATCACATTACAGATTTTCACATGATAGCCGGCCTTAAAGATAATGAATTTTCGGATGAAAGAATTGCTGTTATGCGGAGCGTGATGAGCGAATACGGTCTGACACTGGATGACAGTCAAATCAGCTATGGAGATTTCTGGTCCGTCCCTGCCAGAGAAGCTACTGAAAGATTAATTCAGGAAAACCGTCTTCCTCAGGCACTTGTCTGCGCCAACGATACTATGGCGATTGCCGCCTGTACCATACTGGCACAGCATCACATCCGTGTACCGGAAGATATCATTGTTACAGGATTTGACGGCATTGATTCTATCTATTATTCCCTGCCGAAACTCACCTCCTGCAAATGCGACTATACAGAACTCGGTCAGGAAACTGCCCGCCTGATTCTGGAAATGGAAAACGGCACACCTCTGCCGGAACATATCACGCTTGTGCCCCGTCCGGTGCTTCTCGAATCCTGCGGATGCAAACCCATCAAAATGAATGATACTGTCGATTTCATCAATACCCTGAACGACAGCTTCACCCGATTCCAGCGTGAAGGCGAGGACTTAAGCGATATTTCCGCCAAAATCAAGAGCAGTGAAACTATCGGGGAAGTTGCACATTATCTCATAGATAACCGTCTGTTCTATAATATGACCTGTATGCTCAAAACAGAATGCATTGATGATTCTCTTGACCCTTTGGAAATCCATTCCGAAACCTCATTCGGAGAAAAATTATATATCCTTGCCGATACAGATATGCCCTATCCACCGGATGACCTTCTGCTTCCTGCCAAGGAACTCATCCCCAGAATCAAAAGCTATCTGGATGCTTCTGTTCCTGCGATATTCACCGCGCTCCATGCAATTGATATTCCGCTCGGATATCTCTGTTTTCATTTCAGAGATTTCACCAGACAGAACTATGTCAAAATCAATCAGACGGCTATGTCGCTGAGTTCTGCCCTGAGCGGTTTCCGGAATGCCCATTATCAGAAGCATCTGCAACGCAAACTGGAAGAAATCTATCAGTTTGATGCACTGACCGGGCTCTACAGCCGGAAAGCTTTCAATCTGCGTTTTGCACACATGCTGGAAGCACAGAAATTTGATGCCCTGACGCTTGTCCTCTGCGATTTGGACGGCCTGAAATATATCAACGATACGTTCAGCCATACCGAGGGAGACAATGCTATTGCAGTTTCTGCCAGAGCTCTCCGGAATGCCTGCAAAAATGGTCTTTGCTGTCGTTATGGCGGTGATGAACTTATCGGCATTCTGACTCTTGATTGTGATGCTTCCCAAATCCGGAATGAAATACAGTCTTATCTGGATGATTACAATCAGCGTTCCGGGAAGCCCTATCAGGTATCTGCGAGCATTGGCATTTATACCGCTTTGGATGAGCCTTTCGATTCCATGTTTGAAAAAGCAGATGCCCTCATGTATGAAGAAAAGAAGAACAAGCCCAACAGAAGGAAATAACATGAAAAAATATCTTTTCCTTCTGCTTCAGATTATCTGGTGTTTTCCGCAGAATCTGATAGGTCTTGCGATGCTCTGCTTTTTTCTCTTCCGGAAAGAGGAGCATTACTGTTTCCGAGGAGCAGTCGTCGCAAGCTGGGACAGAGACTGCTGTACTTCTATGGGATGCTTCATCTTTATGGACAGGCATTCTTTCCGGCATCACAGGCCTCTGCTGATTCATGAATACGGCCACACGATTCAGTCTTGCTTTCTGGGATGGCTGTATCTGCCTGTCATATTTCTGCCGTCTGTGATATGGTTTTCGTTTCCTGCGCTGAACCGTTTCCGGAAAGAGAAACAGTATTCTTACTACAGATTCTATACAGAACGCTGGGCAAACCATCTGGGAGAAAAATTCTGCAAGGAAAAGCCCATCACATAAAAACAGTGCCGTCCACAACTGGACAGCACTGTATTTTTATTTGATTTTATTCAGAAATCAGTCATTCTTTTTCTTGGTAACAAGCAGAGATGCTACAGCTGCGGCAGCAACTGCACCTGCAACGGCCGGAATGTTCACATCACCGGTTTTCGGGGATTCTGTAGAACCGGATGTAGCTTTTGTTGTAGTGGTAGATTTAGCAGTTGTTGTAGTTGCCTTTGTAGTTGTAGTAGACTTCGTTGTAGAAGTTGTAGAAGAAGATTCTGCTTCAGTTTCTGTCTCAGTTTCTGTTTCGGTTTCAGGTTCTGCTGTTTCTTCTTCGGGTGCTTTATCGAAATTCAGACCGGAAACTGTGAAATTGACAGTCAGTGTATCCCAGTCAGTGATATCATCCGGATTTACAATCAGATAGCTGTATGCGCTGGTATCATCCAGTTCAGAAAGCAGACCTTCGGTAGAGCGGGCATCATCCGAAATCTTGCCAGCCCACTGATTATAGATATTAGCACGGGTCACTTCGCCGTCATCGCTGGAAGTATAGTTTTTTGCAATCAGCGGAATTTCATTGCCGTCAGCAGTAATGCTGTCGATTGTGATAACCATTTCCGGATATTCTGTTTCTGCGCCGGGAACCATGACAGCTGCGAACTGTACACCGCCTGTGGTGACATCATCAGCAAGCTTGGCAGGGTCTTTGCTGACACTGACAGAATAAGAACCATTGCCGGTGATATCTGCTTTTTTAGCAATCAGGTTATCACCGCTTTCTTCACTGGAGTCATTCTTATACTGAATCCACCAGCCACCGTCTACGAAATCCAGATAGGAAGTACCTACATATTTGCTTTCTTCCTTTGGAGCAGGAGCTTCAATGCCTGTGCCTGTGATTGTGAATTCTACAGTCAGAGTTGTCCAGCCGGAAAGGTCATCTGGATTGATAATCATATAGCTGTAATCACTGCTGTCTTCGAGTTCGGAGAGTTTGCCTTCTGTAGAGCGCGCATCATCCGGAAGCTTGTTGACCCACTGATTATAGATATTAGTACGGGTCACAACTTCATCATCACTGGAAGTATAGTTCTTTGCAGTCAGGGCGATTTCAGTATCATCAGCCTTGATGCTGTCTACTGTGATAACCATATCCGGGAAAGCTTCTTCGCCGCCGGGAATCATAACAGCCATGAACTGTACACCGCCTGTAGTGACATCTTCGCCGAGCTGGTCGTTTGTGACGCTGACTGTATAAGTACCGTCGCCAGTGATTTCAGCATCTTTGCCGGTGAGATTGTCTTCTTCGCCGTTTTCATGCTTAATCCACCAGCCGCCGTCTACGAAATCCAGATAAGCAGAAAGTGCTTCTGTACTGGGTTCTGTAACATCTTCAGCAAAAGCTGCTGCCGGAGCTGCTACGGACATGCAAGCGGTAATTGCAGCCGCTGCTGCTAACATCTTTTTGAAATTCATGAAAAATTCCTCCTTGATATAAATTTATAGATATTTGCCTTTTTCAGAATTGCATTTATTATAGCATAAAAAACGATACAAGACAAGAATTTTTGAAATTTTTCTGTTATCTGCACAAAAAACAGCGTTTTGATATGTTTATTCTCATATAGTTTCATCAAAAATCCCGGTAGAAATATAGCGTTCTCCGCTGTCCGGAAAAAGCAGCAGAATGTTTTTATTCTGATATTCTGGTTTCTTAGCAAGTTCTGCCGCTGCAAATGCCGCCGCACCGGAAGAAATTCCCACAAGCAGACCTTCTGTCCGGGCGAGCTGACGGGTCATGCATCCGGCTTTTTCGTCAGTAACCCTGATGATTCTGTCATAGATTTCCGTATTGAGCGTATCGGGGACAAAGCCTGCACCGATACCCTGAATCTGGTGCATTCCGGCCGGACAGCCACTCAGGACAGCAGAATTTTCCGGCTCAACGGCGATGATTTCGATTTCCGGCTTTTTACATCGAAGATATTCGCCCACACCGGAAATCGTTCCGCCTGTGCCGACACCTGCCACAAAGACATCTATCTGACCGCCCATATCTTCCCAGATTTCCACACCGGTTGTTTTGCGGTGACAGGCAGGATTGGCAGGATTCACAAACTGCGCCGGAATAAAACAGTTTTTATGCTTTCCGGCAATTTCATGTGCTTTTGCGATTGCGCCCCTCATGCCTTCTTCTTTCGGGGTCAGACAGAGTTCCGCACCGTAGGCACGGAGCAGTTTCTTTCGTTCCTGACTCATATTTTCCGGCATGACTATCAAAAGTCGATATCCTTTTGAAGCTGCAAACATTGCCAGTCCGATACCAGTATTGCCGCTAGTTGGTTCTATAATCACAGTATCTGGTTTCAGAAGTCCCTGCATTTCAGCTTCAGTGAGCATTGCCGCAGCGATTCTGTCCTTTACTGAACCGGAAGGATTGTAATATTCCAGCTTGGCGAAAAGATGCCCTGCCAGATGTTCACGTTCTTCTGTCCGGGAAAGCTGTACTATCGGCGTATTCCCGATGCACTCTGTAATACTCTGATAAATACGCATGAAATCACACCCCTTATAATGATACCAAACTGTCAGATATGCATTGCTGCTGCCTTGGTGATATAATCCAGATTCGGCACAAAAATCTTTCCGTGTTCTGTGCCTTCAAATACTTTATGCCCGTCACGGAAAGCACAGAGCTTCGCCAGAGGGAAACTCTGCCAGTTTGCATCATCATTCAGTATTTCTGTCGAAAACAAAATGCTGTCCTGCTTCTGCAAATAATGCAGAGTGCCTTTCATATTCTTATGCACATAGAGCAAATCGCCGTCATAAATCAGCAGATTGAGCTTATTTCTGGAAGCGAGTGAAATTACAATCTGCTCCACAATCCGGAAGCGTTCTTCTTCCGTGAGGTCACGGCTGGAAACAGCAATTGCATGATTAATTTCTTCTATGAGATACAGAAAAATCCGTTCGGAATCCGTATCGCCCTGCTGTTTTTCAAGATATTTTGTCAGATTTCTGCCGGAATAGATAGTGCCGTTATGGACAAGTGTCCACATTCTGCCGGAACTGTCCGTTCCGTAATATGGATGGCAGTTTTCCGGCTTGACAGAACCCACTGTAGCAAAACGGATATGTGCGATTGCAGCACGCTGTTCCGGAAAATCAGAAAGTTTTTGCCGGAGGAGTTCGCTCACACATGCCTGACAGGGCTCTTTCAGATGCATTCGTTCTGTATTCTGTTCATACATCATGCCCCATCCGTGCGGATGACGCACACTGTGCGCAAAAAACAATTCCAGATATTGGCGTATATTCTGCGGTTTTTCGGCAGAAAAGCCAAGCAGTTCACACATCGGAAATCAGCCCCCTGACTTGTGATAAAATAAATTAAGAAACTAGCAGATTCAAAAATTCTTCGCATTTGAGATGCTGTATCTGTTCGCTGGGTCTGTGTCCATCCAGCTTCTGCTTTTGATAATCAAGAATTTTCAGAATATCGGGATATTCTGCAAAAGCTCTGCTCATATCAGAAAGCACGTTTTGTGCCTGTGTCAGAATCGGTCTGCCCTGAATGAGCACATTCTGTATCTGCAAAGATGCCGCTGCCTGATGATTCCGCACAGCCTGTTCCTGAAGTTCCGGCGTAAATTCAAAATCGGCCTGCTGTGACAGATATATCAGCAGAACATGCGCAAATTCCAAATCTTTTTGGGAAATGCCGAGCGGTTCGAGCGGATTCAAGTCAAACATTCTCAGTTCAATGTGATTAATTCCGTTTCGTTCCAGAGATTCCAGGCTGTTTTCTCCTTTGGGTTTGAGCCGGACAGGAAGATATAACTCTGCTGCGGAATATAATAACCCTTCTTTAATATATGCCTGAATACTTTCGACGTACTCAGAAACAGAAGCATAATTCAGATGCGGAACAAAAGCATTCCAGTATCCTTTGCGGCTGCTTCGTTCGGAAGCGTAATCTGACAGTGCAGCACTTGCAATGCGGTGATGTGAGAGCGTAATATCACTGACTGGACTTGCGGCCGTCAGCAGTACCAGAAGCCAGCTATAACTTAACACCTGTTTGGCCAGTTTGAGGTAGAATAAATTCTTGAATTCCTGAAAATCTGTCTGTTTCTGATTCAATGTCTGCAAATACGCATCCAGAAACGAAAAATTAAAATGAATTCCCGAAAAAAGCATTTTTCTCTTGCCGTATTTCTGTTCCAGATACTGCCGGTAGCGGTTCTTTCCTGCACGGGAATCCTCGTGGAAATAGGCTACCGGGATTTCATCTTCATTCTCGACATGCGGGGGATTGCTGAACAGCCACAGTGTTTCCTGCTGATTTTTCAGACAGGTTCTTGCTTCTTTGTCAAGTCCGGATAAAGAATCCAGCATATCTGCAATGCTGTGGCAGGGTGGTGTAATAATCTCCAACTGGTTCTCACAGAAATCTCTTTCCAGACAGCCGTTCTTGAACGGATGGGGAGTCTGTGCAAGATGACCGTCGGCATCAACCCGGAGCGTTTCGCGTTCCAGGCCGAATAAACCCTCAAACTGCTGATAATTTTTCATGCAAACCAACTCCTTTTTATCATAATAATTCAAGATACAATTCATATTAATCTGATAGGTAATATCAGAAATATTATAGCAGATTTTTCCCGTTTTGTCAAGATGCCTTTTTTCCATAATATGGAAAATCTGTTTTTTTCATGCTTATTATCTGTATTTTTAATTATAAAAATAACTATTTGTATAGTAAAACAGCATTCTGCACAAATATGTGCCCAAAACTTCCCGAAAGATTGTCATTCCAGAATATTGACGGAATGCCTGTTTTTTATTATACTAAAAATCAGCAGGGCTAAGCCCAATTAAGGAGGATATTTTTTACTATGGATTTTCAAACAATTGCCGCTATCGTTGCGGAACAGTTCGATATGGATATTGAAGACTTAAGCGAACATACCGACATTCTGGAAGATTTAAACGCTAATTCCATGGACGCTGTGGAATTAATTGTCTCTATCGAAAGTGCTACGGATATTAAAATTCCCGATGAAGCTGTCGATTCTATCCGTACTATCGGAGATATTGTCAATTATCTGGCTGACCATGCCGAAGACTGAAAAAGAGGCAGAAATTTGCACTTGCATTTGTTCCCCGAATCTGCTATAATATTCTCAGAAAGGAAGGTGCTCATCATGAAACAGAAAAAATTTTCTGCGCTCTGTGCAGGGATTCTGACAGTCTGCTTGTGCGGTGCAAACTTCAGCGTTTCCGCCTATACGCCTGATGAAGTCGCCCAGAAAGCAAGAGAAGCCGGCTGGCCTGAAACTCTCATCCAGACAGGCTATAACCAATGGGCTTCCGGCGAATTTTCACAGGAAGAACTGGACGAAGCCTATGACAGTGTACTTGACTATAACGAACAGACCGAAGAATTTATCTATAATCAGTTCGGCATCGACCCCGACGAGGCAAGACAGAAAATTGCGGAAAAAGAAGCACAAGTACAGAAAGAAACTTCTTCTGAAACACAGCCTGCTTCCGAAACTGTTCAAGATTCAGAAACTTCTGCATTAGAAACCGAAACTCAAGCTGAAACGTCAGAAACTTCACAGAAAACTGATACACAATTCATCTCTGACAGCGAATTCATCAATATGAATATGGACGAGAAGAAAGCATATGTCAATTCTCTCAGCAGTGACGAGAAAACAGAATTCCTTTCTTCCCTCAGCACCGAAGCCAGAAACAGCATCATCAAACAGCTCCCCACAGAAGAGAAAGTTGCTATCATGCAGAAATACATCGACACTGCCAGCACTATGGGCATGAACGTCACCGTTGATGAACTGACCGAAAAAGATATTTCTGTGACTGTCCGCAATAACGACGGCATTGTTGTCGATAAGGCTGAAGTTGGTGTTGTTATCGACGAAACAGGCATTTCTCATACAAAACCATTGTTATTCGCAGGTATCGGCATTCTGTTTTCTGTCGGCGGATTCGGCTGGCTGTACTGGTATATCAAACATACTGAACAGGATTCCTGACATCCGGAAAGGAGTATTTCATTGGCAGATAACAAACATCACAGCGCACTGCCGGTTTATCTTCTGACGGGAACTTTTCTGCTGATTCTGTGCATTGCCGTCTGTATCGGCATCCTTATCAAGCCTTACGAAAAAGCACAGACTTACCTGAATATCTTATTCATGGATCAGAGCATGAAAATTGCCCCTTCTTCCGGTCTGAACGGACTCGTCATCAAAGAAAACGAAATCGAAACAACTCCCGTTTCTGACATTCCCGAAGACGAACAGCATTTCTATGACAACGGCGAAATCATCCGTCCGGCATTTGGCGAACAGTATGCCGTTCTTAAATGTGATGATATTTCTCTTTCTGTTCCGGTATACTGGGGCTCAAGTACCGAACTTCTGGAACGCGGGGCATGTCAGGCAAGCAGTTCGGCTGTTATCGGCGAAACCGGGAACGTTGTCATTGATGCGCATGTGAACACTTTCTTTGCTGACCTTGACAAGCTCGAACCCGGAAATATTATTGTTCTTTATACAAACTATGGTATTTTTACTTATGAAGTATCTGAAAAAATCAGCTTTCTAAATACAAATAAAAAATATGTTCTCCCCACAGAAGACAACCGCCTGACACTCTACACCTGTGAAGCACAGGTGCTCGGCACTTCCGATAACAGAATCGGTGCTGTCTGCACACTCGTCAGCAAGCAGTTCTATCAGCCGGCGGAGGGGGCAAATCCATGACAAAACTTAAGCTCTATATTCCCAAACTCATCTTAACCTTTCTGCTTGTGTTCCTGTGTATCGGAACAGGAATTTCTTTTCTGGTACAGCACAGCTTTCTGACTTACAAGGCTTTTGAAACTGTCACAAATCAGCAGAATCTTGATGAAAAAGCCTATTCTGCTCTGGAAAGCTATTTCAAATCCAGAGCGAACAGCACCGGCATTCCAGCAGAAGTCTACCTGGATGCCATCACACAGGAAGATATGAAGCAGGGCATTCTCTCCAGTATTTCAGAAGCTGTGGAGCATATGCACTCCCATATCGGCGATGGCTATGTCATTACAATGGATTTCACAAAGCTGGAAACTTCCGTGATGAATTTCTTTAATCAGTATGCAGATACCAACAACATCCAGAAAGATGAAATTTTCAATCAAAAAGTACAGGCCAATCTCGAAGAAGCCGAAGCGAAAATTCTCTACACAGCAGATACCTTCCGTTTCGGAACGATTTACGAACACGGCTGGTTTGATAAAATCCAGACGTTTCTGAATCTCTTTCAGAAACTCATGATTGTATTATGCATTCTGACGGCGGTGATTCTGCTCTGTCTGATTCTTTGCTGTAAGAGCCGATTTTCAGAGCTTTTCTACTGGCTTGGCTTGACCGGAACAATTTCCGGACTGCTGATTTCTGCGCCGTGTCTGTATCTTCTCAGAACCGATTATTTTTCGGGATTTGTAGTCAAAGATGTGCAGATATTTTCTGCTGTAACGGGCTATCTGCAATATATCACGAAACAGACAGGCATTGCATTTGTTATCATAGGAGTCACAGGCGTTATTTTCCTGATTTTGTTCGGACTGATTCAAAAAATATCTCATACAAATCAAACGACAGCAGAATAAAAACTGCTGTCGTTTTACTGTTTTATTTCCAGTCCTTTTCTCGAATCTGATTATAGCAGATTTTTCCGCTGGTTGTTTTCGGGAGCGAATCCGCAAACGCAATGATTCGGGGATATTTGTACCCGGCAAGCCGTGCTTTCGCAAACTGCTTGATTTCTTCGCTGAGTGCTTCACTTGGCTGATATCCTTTCTGAAGGACGATAGTCGCCTTGACAAGCTGACCGCGTTCAGCATCCGGTACACCCGTGACAGCGCATTCCAGAACGCCTTCATGCTGAATCAGGACGCTTTCGACTTCAAAAGGGCCTATGCGATAACCGCTGGACTTGATGACATCATCCAGACGACCGATATAGTAATAATAGCCGTCCTCGTCGTAATAAGCCGTATCACCAGTATGGAAGATGCCGTTTTTCCAGTACCGTGCATTGGCATCTGCATTTCGCTCATATCCCTGACATAGACCTTCCGGCATATGATTTCTGGTATCAATGACGATTTCGCCTTGTTCGCCGGGCTTGACGGGATTCTGTTCCCTATCCACGAGCATGACATGATACAGAGGATTGGGCTTGCCCATAGAGCCGCGTTTCGGGTGAGAGCCTTTGAAATTTCCGATAATCAGGACGGTTTCGCTCTGTCCGAAGCCTTCCATAATCTCCAGCCCGGTTTTCTCATGAAATAACCGAATGATTTCTTCCTGAAGGGCTTCTCCGGCGGTGGAAGCATGTTCCACACTCGCGAAGGCTTCTTTGCGGATGCCGTTTTTGGCCATTAACCGGAACAGTGTCGGGGGCGCACAGAAGCTTGTAACCTGATATTTCTGGAGCATCTGCATCATTTTTTCGCTGTTGAAGCGGTCAAATTCGTATACCATGACAGTACATCCGCAGAGCCACTGTCCGTAGAGTTTCCCCCAGGAAGCTTTTGCCCATCCGGTATCAGCGACACTCAAATGCAGACCATTGTCTTTCACACACTGCCAGTATTTCGCCGTGACGATATGTGCCAGCGAATAGGTATCATTATGCACAGCCATCTTGGGATTGCCTGTTGTTCCGGAAGTAAAATACATAATCATAGGGTCAGTGACTTTTGTCGGAATTCTTTCAAGTTCCGGAGAAGCCTGTGCAACAGGAACATCCAGACAGAGGAAGCCTTCACGTTCCTGTCTGACAGTATATAATAATAAATTTTTATCCTGAGCGGCTTTCCGGACACGTTCACAGAGATTCTCATCTTCGGCGCAGATAAGAGCCTTCACACCGGCAGCCTCGATTCTGTAGGCGATATCATGGGGCTGGAGCATATGCGTTGCCGGAATAGACAAAGCTCCTATCTTATGCAGTGCGATATGTAAATACCAGTATTCGTAATGTCGTTTGAGCATCAGCAGAACCCTGTCGCCCTTTCTGATTCCCTGACTGATAAAAAAATTCGCGGCTTTGGAGGATAATTCGCTGATTTCTTTAAATGTAAGTATTTTTTCATTATCATACTCATCGCACCAGACAATTGCTTTTTTATCCGGTTCTTGTCTTGCGATTTCGTCTACGACATCGTATGCAAAATTATAGTTTTCGTCATAATGCAAGGAAAATCTGATAAAATGTCCATCTTTGTCGAACTCTGCACTGCTGTATTTCTGATACAATGGTTTCATAAGCACTCCTCCTTATTGATAATTGACTATTGTCGAATAAGATACAAAAAACATATATCATATACAAAAAAACATGTACATGATAGCAGATACCCCCTCTTGCGAGAGAGGGGGGATTTTTTATTTATTTTTCTTGAAAATTCCGTTTCTTTTTTCCTCAAAAATACCGAACTTGCGGAATCTCTGATAACGCTGATTCAAAACTTCTTCTTCGGACAAAGCAGAAAGTTCGTCTACGGCTTCGATTAAAGTTTCTTTCATGCCAGCGCACATTTTGCTGAAATTGTCGAAATCTTCAGGAATAATTTCCTCTGCGACTTCAAATTCTTTCATATCCTGCGCCGTAATATGCAGGCATTCAGCAGCCTTTGCGACATTTTCCTGACTGGATTCTTTCCAGAGAATACTTGCACAGCCTTCCGGAGAAATAACGGAATAAACAGCATTTTCCAGAATCATAACTTTATTGGCACTGGCAAGGGCAAGCGCACCGCCACTTCCGCCTTCGCCGATAACAACGGAAATCACAGGGGTTCTGAGTCCCATCATTTCCATGATGCTTTCAGCAATTGCCTGACCCTGACCGCGTTCTTCGGCATCTGCACCAGGATAAGCCCCGAGGGTATCCACAAAACAGATAACAGGGCGATGGAATTTTTCAGCCTGCTTCATGAGTCTGAGAGCCTTACGGTAGCCTTCCGGCTTCGGACAGCCGAAATTACGGGCAAGACGGCTTTCGAGGTCTGTTCCTTTTTCCATTGCAAGGAAAGTCACAGGACGGCCGTCCAGAAAGCCTACACCTCCCATAATGGCCAAATCGTCGCCATATCTTCTGTCACCGTGTAATTCGATAGGAAATTCAAAAATTTCATTTACATAAGCACCGCCGGTAGGACGTCCATTTTTTCTGGCAGTTTTCAGTTTCACATAAGAATTCATGACTTACACGCTCCTTTTATGAATCGTGAGCAGTTCTGCGATAGTGTCACGGAGTTCCGGACGTGGCACAATGGCATCTACAAAACCGTGTTCCAGCAGGAATTCTGCTTTCTGGAAGTTATCTGGAAGCTTGCTCTTGGTAGTCTGCTCTACGACACGGCGACCTGCAAAGCCGACAAGTGCTTTTGGTTCTGCAAGAATAATATCGCCCTGCATTGCAAAACTTGCTGTGACACCGCCTGTTGTCGGGTCAGTCAGAACAGTGATATATAACAGTCCAGCATTGCTGTGATTCTTGACTGCACCGCTGACTTTGGCCATTTGCATGAGAGAAATGACACCTTCCTGCATACGCGCACCGCCGGAAGCAGTAAAACCTACCACTGGAAGCTGATGTTCCGTTGCATATTCAAATAATCTGGTAATTTTTTCACCAACAACACTGCCCATACTAGCCATGATGAATTTGGAATTCATCACGAAAATGGCACATTCATTATCTGCAATAAAAGCTGTACCGCAGACAACGGCATCATCTTCGCCGGTTTCCTTACGTGTTTTGTCGAGTTTATCCTGATAATTCGGGAATTCCAGAAAATCCTTGCTGATAAGCCCTTTATCCAGCTCTTTAAAGCTGTTGCGGTCAGTGATATACTTGATTCTGGCTCTGGCATCAAGGCGAAAATACATTCCACATTCTGTACAAATATAATCATGCTGTTCCAGATTGCTGACAGTATCTTCATGACTGCATTTCTTGCAGGTGACTTTTGCCGAACCGTTGACTTTCTGCATAATATTATCAATAAAGCTCATTCTTTTTTACGCCTCCACAAGTGCAAAGGAAAATTCGGCAGAAACGCAGAGCTTGCCGTTTACCATGCCTTTTCCCTTGCAGAAATAAAATGCGCCTTTGTTCTTGATGATTTCGCATTCTGTTTCAAAGACATCGCCGGGCTTCACAGGAGTTTTGAATTTTACATTATTCAGGCCTGTGAAATATGGTGTTTTGCCTTTGGATTCTCCGGCGAGCAGGACACAGGCAGACTGGGCGAGGATTTCGCACTGAATCACGCCCGGTACTACCGGATTGCCAGGAAAATGGCCTTTCAGGAAGAATTCTTCTCCGGTGACATAATGTTTTCCGTGTGCTTTTCCGTCCTCGATATAGGCTTCATCAATGAGAAGCATGTTATCGCGGTGCGGAATAATCTGCATAATTTCTTCTTTTGTCATGCGGTTCACCTCAGATTTTGCGGAATGCCAGTACAGCATTATGACCACCGAAGCCCAGATTGGAAGTCAGGGCGAGGTCTACAGGAGTCTGCACGGCTGTATTGGGGGTATAATCCAAATCACAGTCGGGGTCGGCTTCTTCATAATGAATTGTCGGCGGAATGGTATTGTTGACCAGTGCCAGAACGGCTGCGATAGCTTCTACTGTACCAGTTGCACCGAGCATATGTCCGGTCATGGACTTGCTGGAGCTGATGTGGAGTTTCTTCGCATTTTCGCCGAATGCCTTTTTCAGGGCTGCGGTTTCGGTCTTATCATTCAGAGGTGTGCTTGTGCCGTGTGCATTGACATAAACTTTGGAATAATCCAGAGTTTCTTTCATATCATCCGGAACGGCCTGTAAAAATGCCTTTGCGACATAAGTAGCTTCCGGATCGGGAGCAGTCACATGATGTGCATCACAGGTAGCACCGTAACCGCATACTTCAGCGATAATATTCGCACCTCTCTGCTTTGCGTGTTCATATTCTTCGAGCACCATGACACCTGCGCCCTCAGCCATAACAAAACCGTTGCGGTTCTTATCGAACGGACGGCAGGCCTTTTCCGGGTCGGGATTGTCAGTCAGTGCCTGACAGTTGCCGAAACCTGCGACTGTCAGCGGTGTGATGCCGGCTTCTGAACCGCCGCAAATCATCACATCTGCATAACCATGCAGAATACTTCTGTAACCTTCGCCGACTGCTGTCGCACCAGTTGCACATGCGGTAGAAACTGCTGTACAAGGGCCGTTTGCCTTGAACTGAATCGCAATATTTCCGGCAGCGATATTATAAATCATCTTCGGAACGAAATGCGGAGATACTTTCCGTGGGCCTTTTTCCAGCAGGTTGATATGGTCTGCACAAAGTGTTTCCACACCACCGATACCAGAACCAAAGCAAACACCCATTCTTTCGGAATCAATATTCACTTCGCCTTTTTCGGGATTGGCATTCAGCCCACTCTGCGCCATTGCCTCATTGGCAGCAATGACTGCAAACTGTGTGAATGTGTCAGACTTGCGGACAAATGGCTTGCCCAGAACTGCTGCAACATCAAGATTCTTGATTTCCCCTGCAACTTTGTATTTAGATTCTGAAATATCATATTTTGTAATCAGGCCAATGCCGTTCTTTCCGGCAAACAGGGCTTTCTGAAATTCTTCTACAGAATTTCCAATCGGGGTAACTGCGCCCATACCTGTAATGACGATTCTTCTCATGAAGCATTTCCTCCTTACATTGCCATACCGCCGTCAACACGGATGACTTCTCCTGTGATAAAATCCGACTGCGGTGATGCCAGAAACAGTGCCAGAGCCGCCACATCTTCGGGTTTGCCGAAATGTCCGACGGGAATGGACTTTTTCAGTTCTTCGTTATCCTGAAAATTTGTTGTCATATTAGTCATGATAAAGCCCGGCGCAATGGCATTGCAGCAGACACCCTTTGCAGCAAGTTCCTTCGCTGTGGATTTTGTCAGGCCGATAATGCCAGCTTTGGAAGACGCATAATTCGCCTGACCGATATTACCGAACAGGCCGGATACGGAACTGATGTTGATAATCTTTCCGTATTTTTTCTTCATCATAGGGCGGTAGAAATTCTTTGTCATATAAAATGCGCCTTTGAGATTGACATCAATCACGGCATCGAAATCTGCTTCGCTCATGCGAAGAATCAGATTGTCTTTTGTGATGCCGGCGTTATTAACCAGAATGTCCACACTGCCGAAATCAGCCAGAATCTGCTTGCAGACTTCGGCGACCTGTGCGCTGTCTGCGACATTGCACTGATAAGCTTTTACCTGTACGCCGTTCTGTGTGATTTCCTGCACAGCGGCTTCCAGTTTTTCAGGCGGATTGATATCCACAATGGCAATGCCTGCGCCATTTTCTGCGAATTTCTTACATATTTCCAATCCGATGCCCTGTGAACCGCCGGTCACAACGGCAATCTTATTTCTTAGCATGGGGGTTCGTCCTTTCGTATCTGATTATAGTTAAGATTTCAGAGCTTCCAGAACATTCTGAAGGGACTCTGTGCTGTCTGCCTGATATACTTTTGCATCAGGGAGAATCTGCGTAATTAATTTCTGCAATGTTGTGCCGACACCAGTTTCGACAAACGTATCGAAGCCGTCATCTGCCATACGGCGGATTAATTTTGTCCACTGTACGGGATGGTTAACCTGTTCGAGCATGAGTGCTTTCGGGTCGCCTTCATAGGGGGCGGCTGTATAGTTTGCATAAACAGGAATTTCCGGAAGTTTGATGTCAAAATTTTCCAGTGCTTTTCCGAATGGCTCTACTGCGGGAGTCATATAGGGAGAATGGAATGCACCGCTGACTTTCAGCATCAGGCCTCTGCCTTTAGCGGACTTGACATCTGCGCCGAAGGCTTCGAGCTGTTCTTTATCGCCTGAGAACACCAACTGCATAGGAGAGTTGTAATTCACAGGAAAAATTTTATCATAAGGCTTTGCGAGTTCTTCTGCCTGTTCGGACGGAATGCGGACAACTGCCATCATAGAGGCATCCACGCCTTTAGAAGCTTCTGCCATAGCTTTTCCGCGGACAGAAGCGATTTTAAAGCCGTCTTCCAGAGAATAAGCACCGCCGAGCGCAAGAGCAGGAATTTCACCAAGAGAGAAACCAGCCAGACCATCCGGGCTGATGCCGTTTTCTTTCAGTGCCAGAGCAGCAGCCAAATCAGCCAGATATAAGCAGGGCTGTGTATTTTCAGTCTGCTTGAGGTTTTCCGGATCGCCGGTGAAACTCTGTTCCAGTGTGCCGGGACGAATAGCTTCACAAGCATCATAGAGATTCTTCACAGCAGGAATGCTGTCATAGAATTCTTTGCCCATGCCGACATACTGTGCGCCCTGACCGGAAAATACAAATGCTATTTTATCCATTTTGCTGCTCCTTTCAGGCAGTTTTCTGCCTCCTGCATGATTTCTGTGATAATTTCTTCACAAGTCTGTTCTTTCTCGACCAGACCGGAAATCTGTCCGGCAAGAACGCTTCCGTTCTTGACATCACCATCAACAGCGGCTTTCCGGAGAGAACCAGCACCTAAATCTGCCACACTTTCCTGAGTGGCCTCTGGTGCGAATTCCATCTTGACAAAATTTCTGGTGAACGCATTCTTGATGCCGCGGCAGGTATTACCGCCGAATCTTCTGCCTGTCACCTGTGTAGAAATATCTTTCGCTTTCAGAACCATGTCTTTATAATTCTGATGTACGCCACATTCTTTTGCGACAAGGAATCTTGTACCCATCTGGACGCCAACAGCACCCAGCATCAGAGCAGCGGCAATCCCTCTGCCGTCACCGATACCGCCAGCGGCAAGCACCGGGATGTTGACAGCATCCACCACCTGCGGTACAAGTGCCATTGTGGTCAGTTCACCAATATGGCCGCCTGATTCCTGACCTTCTGCAACAACAGCATCCGCACCGGCTTTTTCAGCCTGTTTCGCCATTGTGACAGAAGCAATCACCGGGATGACTTTGATTCCGGCTTCTTTCCACATAGGGATATATTTACTTGCGTTGCCTGCGCCTGTCGTGATAACAGCGGGCTTTTCTTCCACGCAAACCTGAGCGCATTCATCTGCGAACGGGCTCATCAGCATGATATTTACACCGAACGGCTTATCTGTCAGGCTTTTAGCAAGTTTAATTTGTTCTCTAACATACTCGGCATTGGCATTCATAGCCGAAATAATCCCCAGTCCGCCGACGTTGGAGACTGCGGCGGCAAGCTTGCCGTCCGCAATCCATGCCATACCGCCTTGAAAGACGGGATAGGAAATACCGAGCAGTTCACAAAGCGGAGACTGCATCATCGTGATTAACCTCTGAGAGATTCCACAACTTCTGTCAGCTTGCCGACTGTGTTGATTTCGGGCTTCATTTCGATTTCTACACCGAATTCTTCTTCCAGCTGCATAGCCATTTCGGTGAGGTCGAGGGAGTCGATGCCGAGGTCTGCGAAAGCAGTATCTGCTGTGATTTCAGCAGCGTCTGTGTCTGTAGCTTCTGCGAGCAGTTCGATAATTTTTTCCTGTACCATTGTAATTTTCTCCTTTTTATGATATAATAAAATGATAAATATATATGTGAACCGGATAATTTCCGGAAATCACCATTCAATCAGGCAGGCCGCATTGGATAAGCCACCGCCGAATGCACAGAGAATGATTTTATCTCCGCGCTTTAAATTGCCGCTTTTTGCAAGTTCATCCAGAGCAATCGGCACAGATGCACTGGAGGTGTTGCCGTATCTCTCGATATTGCAGAAGAACTTGTCTGTAGAAACTCCCAGTCTCTTTGCCGCAAAGTCAATAATTCTCTTGTTTGCCTGATGCGGTACAATCCACGCGATATCATCCATTGTCAGATGATTACGTTCCAGCAGAGTTGTCACATCCTGAGAAATCGCTGTTACAGCATACTTAAACGTCTCCTGCCCCTGCATGTGAAGATAAGGAGAATCCTGTTCTCTCTTAAAATACGGGGATACGCCGTTATAATGCGGAATTTTGATGACAGTATCTCCGCCCTTGACGGTAAATACAGAATCAAGATAATTGTCAGCACGTTCCAGAACAGCCGCACCAGCACCATCACCAAAAATAACACAGGTGCTTCTGTCAGCAAAATCCAGAATACCGCTCATGCGTTCTGTTCCTACTACCAGAATTTTCTTGAATTCCTTATGAAGTGCAAAGAATGCCGCCGCTGTTTCCAGCAGAAACAGGAACGCAGAACAAGCCGCACTGACATCCATTGCCATACAGGAAACACCAAGACCGTTCTGAATCATACATGACATGGAAGGTGAAGAAGTTTCTCCGCTGATAGTTGCTGCAAAGATAGCATCCACTTCTTCAGCCTTGACTCCAGCATCTTCCAGTGCGTTCCGGGCAGCTTTCAGACCCATTTCCGACGCGAATTCATCTTCTGAGAAACGGCGTTCCTTAACTCCGACTCTCTTGGAAATCCATTCGTCATTGGTATCCACAATCTGTGCCA
>SVNI01000025.1 GCA_015066975.1 Ruminococcus sp.
GTAATATTCGGCAAGCGGAAGCATCGGGGGCACACCGATTCCGCCTCCGACCAGAATAACATGTTCTGCCTCCGGCAGAAGCGTAAAGCCGTGGCCTAACGGGCCAATCATATCCAGATAATCTCCCTGATTCAGGTCAGCAATGGCCTGTGTGCCTTTGTGCTTGATGACGAATACAATCCGGAGTGTACCGTTTTTCTTATCAATTCCGGCAATTGAGATAGGTCTTCTTAATCCGAAACCTTTTGGAAGAATATGGACGAATTGTCCGGGACAGGCAAGCACAGCAATTTCGGGACAGAGTACAGTCAGACTGTAGACATCCTTAGCAAGTGCCTGTTTCTGAATGACGGGATAATTCCCTTGCAGATATTTCATAAGCTAAAACCTCGCATGATGTAATTTAATAGATATAAATATTTTATCATAAAATTGGCAATTTGTCAATAAGCGGATTTGTAAAAAAAGGGCTTTTTATACAAAATGCATAACCCCTGTCAGAAATAACAGGGGTCTGCGGAGGTATCAGATTTTTGTAATATCAACTAATTCGACATCATTCATGTTTCTGCCGGACATCAGGACATTAGCAAGGGCATTTGCCGTATCGACAGCCGTCAGTGAACAGATGGAACGCTCTACCGATTTCCGGCGCATTCTTACACTGTCACGGGCAGGCATACGGCCTTTGGCAGAAGTCGAAATCATGTAGTGAATCTTTCCGGATTCCAGCAGGTCGATAGTGTTCGGACTGCCTTCGGAAATTTTTCTGATAGTATTGGTAGCAATCATGTTTTTATTCAGATAGCTTGCTGTTCCGCTGGTAGCATAGAGTTCAAAGCCCATACCAGCGAATTTTTCAGCAATGCGAATCATTTCTTTCTTTTCGCTGTCACGGACGGAAATCAGCACACCGCCTTCTTTTTTAAGGTCATATCCGGCAGCGACTAAGCCTTTTAAGAGTGCATCTTCAAAGTTTCTGCCAATACCTAAGCATTCGCCGGTAGATTTCATTTCAGGGCCTAACATGGTGTCGACATCCTGAAGCTTCTCGAAACTGAAGACAGGCACTTTGACAGCCACATAATCGCCGGACGGATACAGTCCGGATGTATAGCCGAGTTCTTTCAGAGTTGCGCCGAACATGATTTTTGTCGCAATATCGACCATAGGTATGCCTGTAACTTTGCTGATATAGGGAACAGTTCTGGAAGAACGCGGATTCACTTCGATAACATAGACTTCTCCGCGATAGACAACATACTGAATGTTGACCAGACCAGAAACATGCAGGGCAAGGGCTAATCTCTTAGTATATTCTATGATAGTTTCGGTGACTTTTTTGGAGAGGTTCTGTGCCGGATAAATTGAGATGGAGTCACCGGAATGAACACCGGCACGTTCGACATGTTCCATAATGCCGGGAATCAGGAAATCTTTCCCGTCGCAGATAGCATCCACTTCGACTTCTGTGCCCATCATGTATTTGTCGATTAAGACAGGATTTTCAATCATATGAGAAGTGATGATGCCCATATATTCGATAACGTCCTGTTCGGAATGAGCAATAATCATATTCTGACCGCCGAGCACATAAGAAGGTCTTAACAGAACCGGATAACCGAGTTTATCTGCAACTTTGACAGCTTCTTTGGTAGTCATGACAGTGAAGCCTTCCGGACGGGGGATGCCGCACTGTTCAAGAAGTTCATCAAAGCGTTCACGGTCTTCGGCGGCATCAATATCGTCCGCGGAAGTGCCAAGGATGTTCACGCCTTTATCAGCGAGATGGCGGGTCAGTTTGATAGCTGTCTGACCGCCGAACTGGACAACGACTCCGTAAGGCTTTTCCGTTTCGATGATATTGTCAACATCTTCTGGAGTGAGGGGGTCAAAGTAGAGTCTGTCTCCGGTATCGAAGTCTGTGGAAACGGTTTCGGGGTTATTATTGCAGATAACGGCTTCATAGCCGAGTTCTTTCAGCGTCCAGACGCAATGAACAGAGCAGTAATCGAATTCGATACCCTGACCGATTCTGATAGGGCCTGAACCGAATACGATAACTTTTTTCTTTCCGGAGTGCGTACGTTCAATAAACTGTTCGGCTTCGTTCTCATCATCGTATGTGGAGTAGAAATAGGGAGTTTCGGCCTTGAATTCGCCTGCACAGGTATCCACCATCTTGAAAACAGAGTGCTTGTGAATAGGGCAGGCCTGACCGGACATTCTTTCGATAGTCTTATCAAGATAGCCATATTGTTTTGCTGCAAGATATTTTTCTTCTGTAAGTTCGCCGTCAGCGAGCCATGCTTCGAGTTCGACGAGATTGGTTAATTTTTCTAAGAACCATTCATCAATAAGGGTGATTTCGTGAATCTGTTCCACAGAAATGCCTTTTTTCAGTGCTGCGAATACCTGAAAAGAGCGTTCATCTTCGACACCGGATTTCAGCAGATGCAGAAGTTCTTCCACGGACATATTTTCATATTTTTTCATATTCATGGAATCCACGCCGAGTTCTGTGGAACGGACAGCTTTCATCATAGCCTGCTCGAAACTTGTGCCGATAGCCATGACTTCACCAGTGGCTTTCATCTGTGTACCGAGGGTGCGTTTTGCATAGACGAATTTATCGAAAGCCCATTTCGGGAACTTGATGACAACATAGTCAAGAGCAGGTTCAAAGCAAGCATAAGTCTTGCCTGTGACCTGATTGATGATTTCATCCAGTGTATAGCCAACGGCGATTTTAGTGGCAACTTTGGCGATGGGGTATCCGGTTGCTTTCGAGGCGAGTGCGGAAGAACGTGATACACGGGGATTGACCTCAATTACGGCATACTGCATGGATTCCGGATGCAGCGCAAACTGACAGTTGCATCCGCCTTCGACTTTGAGTTCGGAAATAATATTCAGAGAAGCAGTTCTCAGCATCTGATATTCTCTGTCGGAAAGGGTTACGGCCGGAGCGATAACAATACTGTCGCCAGTGTGAACACCTACCGGGTCGAAATTTTCCATAGAGCAGACTGTGATAACATTGCCCTTGCTGTCACGGATGACTTCAAATTCAATTTCTTTCCAGCCACTGATACATTTTTCAATCAAAACCTGTGTGATGGGGGATAATCTCAGACCATTTGTAGAAATATCGCGGAGCTGTTCTTCATCATAAGCGATACCCCCGCCTGTTCCGCCGAGCGTGAAGGCAGGACGCACAATTACCGGATAGCTGATTTCTTTAGCAAAATCAACAGCATCTTCAACAGTTTCCACTACTTTGGACGGAATGCAGGGTTCACCGATTTTTTCCATGGTATCTTTGAAAGCCTGACGGTCTTCGGCTTTGTGAATCGTCTCCGGATTTGCGCCCAGCAGTTTCACATTGTGGGATTCCAGAAAGCCTTCTTCGGCTAACTGCATAGAGAGGGTCAGGCCTGTCTGTCCGCCGAGTGTGGACAGAACACTGTCAGGCTTTTCAAGCTCGATAACACGCTTGACAACATCCAGTGTCAGGGGTTCGATATAGATTTTATCGGCCATAGCCTTATCTGTCATGATAGTTGCCGGATTGGAGTTAATCAGCACGACTTCCAGCCCCTCTTGTTTGAGGGCACGGCAGGCCTGTGCACCTGCATAGTCGAATTCTGCGGCCTGTCCGATAATGATAGGGCCTGAACCAATCACCAGTACTTTCTTAATATCTTTTCTTAATGGCATGATTAATCTTCTCCCTTCTGCATTCTGGAAATAAATTCGTCAAACAGGTATGCTGTATCAAGAGGCCCTCCGTGGGCTTCCGGATGAAACTGCACAGTAAAGGCATTGCAGTTATGATATCTGACACCTTCGCAGGTTTTGTCATTGGCATTGATATGGGAAACTTCGCCAATGTCAGGGTTAAGGCTGTCACCTACAACGGCATAGCCGTGATTCTGGCTTGTGACGTAAGTCTTTCCGGAATGTAAGTCAATAACAGGCTGATTTGCACCCCTGTGGCCATATTTGAGCTTCTCTGTTTTTGCTCCCTGAGAAAGTGCCATAAGCTGATGACCGAGACAGATGCCGAAAATCGGTATATTGAGCTTGGCAATTTCTTTCAGATTATCAATAATCTGAACATTTTCAGCCGGATCACCAGGGCCGTTGGACAGCATAATTCCGTCAGGATTCAGAACTTTAATAGTTTCTGCTGTCGTATCAGCAGGGACGACAACAACTTCACAGTTCCTCTTGATGAGTTCCTGACGGATATTTCTTTTATAACCGAAGTCAAACAGTGCGACTTTGTAAGAAGACTGACATTCCGGAGAATAAGTTCTTGTTTCGGGATTTGTGACAGATGCGACAGCATTCACAACAGAATAGGCTTTGATTTGTTCCAGAAGGGAAGAAAGATTCTGTTCCGGATTTTCGGTTGTGACTGCACCGTTCATGACACCGGCTTCACGGAGAGTTCTGGTGAGTCTTCTTGTATCGATATTATATAAGCCGATAATATGCTGAGATTTCAGGAAATTCTGAATAGTATCCTCACACCGGAAGTTTGACGGCGCATTGCACCATTCGCGGACGATATAACCACTGACATAGGATTTAGAAGATTCATAATCCTGAGAATTGACACCATAATTGCCAATCAGCGGAAAGGTCTGTGTCACAATCTGTCCGTAATAGCTGGGGTCAGTCAGTGTCTCCTGATAGCCTGTCATGCTGGTCGTGAAAACGACTTCCCCGATGACAGTGCCTTTCTCACCGAAACTGTTTCCCTTGAAAATCTGGCCGTCTGCAAGGACGAGCCAAGCCGGTTCTGCATTTTTTATCAATGCCATATACTACACCCTTTCTGATAAGATAGCTTTCTTATAACCGGAATCAGGAGTGCCGGAATTCGGCACTCTGTACCGGATTTCTGTTTAGAAGAATTTACTTGATTTTGACGAATTGTGTAATGTCGTCTCTCATGCGGATAGCTTCACGGCGGGCAGCTTTTGCGAATTCCTGTGGATTGCATCCCTCCTTCTGATAAGCGCACATAATGGCTCTGGAAGAATTGACAATACCACCGAGACCGTTTTCATCAAATGCGCCGGAAACACCTTCTGCACCGCCTCCCTGTGCGCCGTATCCTGGCACTAAGAAGAAGGTATGAGGCAGTCTTTTTCTTAATTCTTTAAGCTGTTCCGGATAGGTTGCGCCGACTACTGCACCGACTGCCGAATAGCCGAATTCGCCGACAGTATCAGCACCCCATTGTTCGCAAAGGTCGCCCATTCTTGCGTAGAGCGGTTCGCCGTCAATAAGTCTGTCCTGAAGTTCGCCGCTGGATGGATTGGAAGTCTTAACCAGCACGAAAATGCCCTTATCACGAGCTTTACAGGTTTCCAGAAGCGGATTGATGCCGTCTGAACCCAGATAGCCGTTGACAGTCAGTGCATCAGAGCCAAACGGTTCAATTTCCATATCGCCGACTTTCACCGTTCCGAGATGAGCGGCTGTATAAGCCTGCATGGTTGCACCGATATCGTTTCTCTTGCCGTCTGTGATGACGAACATGCCTTTCAGCTGTGCATAGCGGATGGTATCTTCCAGAGCTTTCACGCCCTGTGAACCATACATTTCATAATAAGCTGCCTGCGGTTTGATAGCCGGAACAATATCATAAATTTCGTCGATAATCGACTTATTGAATGCGTAAATTGCTCTTGCTGCGGTTTTGAGGGTTGAGCCGTCATCTTCCTGAAATTTCTTGAATAAATATTCCGGAACATAGTCAAGCTTCGGGTCGAGTCCTACAACGGAGGGGTTGCCTGTTTCTCTGATTTTCTTGATTAATCTGTCAAATCCCATGATTAAAATCTCCTTTTGATTAAATTTTATAAAATAAATAATTATTTATTTTCATATCTGATAATGCCGTCTGTGATAGTTATCATCACTTTTCCGGTGAGTTCCATGCCTCTGAAAGCTGTATTGCAGGATTTGCTGTGCAGTTTTTCCGGCTCGACCTTCCATTTGCGATTCAAATCGACAAGAATCAGATTGGCTGATTCGCCCTCACGGATTTTTACAGGGTCAAGGCCTAATAAAAATCTGGGACGCACCGACATCATGCTGATGATTTTTTCAAGACTGCATTTCCCTGTATGATACAGTGCTGTCAGCGTGGCAGCAAGAGAAGTTTCCAGCCCGACGATACCGTTCGGAGCAAGTTCAAAATTGGCTTTTTCTTCCTGCGTGTGAGGTGCATGGTCAGTGACAATGCAGTCGATAGTACCATCAAGAACGGCTTGTTCGATAGCGAGCCTGTCTTCTTCTTCACGAAGCGGAGGATTCATTCTGTCATTGGCATTTCTGGAGCGCAGTTTTTCATGAGTGAGCATGAAATAATGCGGAGCAGTCTCACAAGTCACCTGAACTCCTAGGCGTTTGGCTTCCCGGATAACATCAACGCTTCCTTTCGTGCTGACATGACAGATATGAATTCTGCCTTTGACAGAGCTTGCAAGGATGATTTCTCTTGCGGTGATATAGTCTTCAGAAGCCCTGTCCATGCCTTTCACGCCGAGTTCTTCGGAAACACTGCCCTTATGCATGATACCGCCATTGATGATATCCAAATCTTCGCAGTGAGATGCGACCAGAATGCCTTCTTTGTAAGCTTTATCAAGAGCCTGACGCATTAATTCAGCGTTCTTGACGGGTCTGCCGTCATCAGAGAGACAAGCCGCGCCATTCGCTTTGAGTTCGGCGAAATCGGTCAGCTCATCGCCTTTCATCCCTTTGGTAATGCACGCAACCGGACGGACATCTACACCGGTATCTTTTGCTTTATCGAGGATATATTTCAGAATTTCGGGAGAATCGACAGGCGGATTGGTATTCGGCATACAGAGTACACCTGTGACACCGCCGGCGAGTGCTGACTGACAGCCAGTCAGGATATCTTCCTTATGAGTCTGACCAGGGTCACGAAAATGGACATGCATATCGAACAAGCCCGGCAGAGCAGTCAGATTAGAACCGTCAATGACTCTGTCAGCAACGACATTCATGTCCGGAGAAATTTTCACAATTTTGCCGTCACGGATAAAAATATCCGTTTTCTGATTCAGGCAGATATCGACAGCATGGACATTTTTGATTAATAAGCTCATGAGTACAAACTCCTTTCGGGGTGTGGATTTACAAAAAAAGCACCTGTCCGTCGGCAGACAGATAGGCGCTTTGAGTCTGTGTATATAGGATAAAATTCGCAATCTGTGCCGTCAGATTGATATATCTTATATATTATAGCATATTTCAAGAAGTTTGTCCAGTGTTTTTTTCAGATTTTTTAAAAATTAACCTTGCAGGCCTCCGTTCTCGAAAGAACCATCCGCATTTAGGTAAATTAAAACAGAATGATAAGCGAAATAATCCGGCGAACAGTCGCACCATATCTCAGTGAAAGCTTCTTCATCTTCATAGGGACAGTTGAAAGTAATCGCTGTCAGATGCAGACTTTCAGAGAACGTCTGTTCGGTGATAGGCAGAAAAACTTTCTGACCGTCTTCCATGATATAGCATATCGGTTCTTTGTCGTCTTCATCTTCATCTTCTTCGCTTTCATCATAATAAGGTTCGGCGGAAGATGTCCAGTCTTCTGCAAGTTCAAGAATATTATCATCAAAGAGCGTCTGCAAAGCCTCCTGACGGTGCTGATTAATCCATGCAAGATATTTTTCCAGAAAAGGAAGTGTATTTTCCAGCAAGGATTTTTGATTCTCATCCTCAGGCGAGTCATCAAAACAGATGTTGATATTTATTTCTTCGCCCCAGACAGAAGCTTTTCCGGTATAGGAAAAAACATCATCCGGAGTGATATTTTCAATTTTGATACGTTCCGGAAAATTCCGGATTTCTTCAAGATGATTCATGAATTAGTCCTCCTCCTGTTCAAAGCCGAGTATTTCAGAAATGATGCTGTCGATTTCTTCAAAATGTTCTTCCGAATCGGAAGAATACAGCAGACTGAAATCTTCATCAGTATTATACAGTACCATGATGACTGTATCCGGATATGGCTGGAAGAACTGCACACCAAGATACAAATCAGAATCTGCATCAGCATGGGGGAATCTTTCAGCAATCATGGGAATTTGTTCCGGCAGAATTTCATAAAAGTCCTCATTGGAATATTCTTTTGAAAGTACTGCCTGCATATAGGCTTCTGAAGTCAGGAACTGAGAAATAGAATCGGCAGTTTTCATCCATGTTTCGCCGTTATCATAAGTTGTGTAAACAGGCGGATTTTCCTGATTCAGGTCGGATTTTTTGAAAGCCCATTCCGAAACACACTGATTCTCAACATAGAAAACGCAGTACTCCGGATAACTGAACTTTTCCAGTTGATAATGACCATATCTTCCGTCAGGAGTCAGCAGAAAATCCTGAGTAGAATTCATTTCCGGACATCCTCCGCAGAGACGGTAATAAGATTCAAGAGCTTTCGGAATTGCGCCGAAATGTTTCCGGATTTGTTCTATTTGTTCATCCGGCAGGGGAGAAGGCGCATCCAGATGAAACAATTCACGGATATTTTGATAGTTATCATTCATAATAAATTTCCCTCACTGAATTTTCATCTGAAAGCCGTTAACAGTGACTTCGGGGTCGTCAAGGGAAATCATCAGAAATTTTCTGCCGTCAATCAAACGTGTGGTGATTTTATCAGTAGCATCACCGCTGATGCTGACGGTCACGCCGGAAGAACTCAGAGTTGTTTTATTTTCTGTCAGATTGGAGGCCATGAAATAATTATCCTCAACAGTTTCTTTATAAAGTTGCTGAGCAGCTTCGGCTTTCTCCTGACTGATGCCGGAATCTAATAGAATATCTCTTACCATAATATCACTGACAACAGGCGGTTCGGGTTCGTTGGCGAATGTCTTCGCATAATCCTGAATTTTTTCGTTTACGGATGCGATAACATTCAGATTCAGTTCCTCGCCAACGGCTTTATCAAGCACGGCGCGGAAAGTTTCTTTTTCCTCATCAGCGGACAGGATAAACTTACATCCAAGTACATCTTCAATGATGGAAGTATTGGGGTCTTTGGCTTTTTTTGCATAGTAGAGCACATGATTTACATCCGGGCCTCTGCCGGTGAACGTCGGGAACAGGAAACCATCTGTCGGAGCATCAGCAACCACTCTGTCAAATGTCAGCTTTCTGATAATATTATTTTCTTCTTCATCATAGATTAAGCCATCAACACGGGATTCGACGGGGCAGACAGCGCACAGCAGAAAATGATAGTCATGGCTGTCGAATTTATTTTTTTCGCCGAGTTTGTCTTTCTCAAAGACAGTGTAAGTACACTGTGCAATAAACAGGGCGTAAGGGAGTGTATAAATCATATTTTTCTCAATATGAGAAATAAATTTTTCAAGCTGTTCTTCATCGTCAAGACCTTTTTCGAGCAGATTCCAGAGCAGATTCTGGCTTTGGTCTTCTTCGTAGACTTCGTTCGGGAACGGATATTCGACAATGCCTTTTCCGAGCGAGCCTTTCAGTACTTTAGCAAATGTTTGATAAAGAACGGACATTTCCTCATCCGGAATTTCTGCAAAGGTTCTGACACTCTGACATTTTCTGGTTTTTTCGGAATCAATAAAGCATGTGAAAACTTTCCGGATAGTCAGCAAATCATCTGCGGGAAGAAAATGTTTCTTAAGTTCGGCTAAATCTTTCTTGTTCATAATAATATATCTCCTGATTCTGAATTTTATGGGAAGTGAATCCCTGATTCTGTTATTATAGCATGATTTTGGGTTGATTGTCAATAGCTGAGGAAATAAAAAAGAAAGTATCCTCATGCTGTGTCAGATGCATCACAGCCGGATACTTTATCAAGGATATTCTGAAAAAATACTATGAAAGAGAATTAATTATTTCCGCCTACTATGAAAATGATGATTTATTGTATGAGCATTTTCATGTACTGTGCATCTGAATACATGAAACGGAGACTTTAAAAAGAAGAATTAATCGTTTACGTAAAGAATTATACATCATTTGTGCAAATTAAACAACCTCAAATATGCAGATTCGGTGGACAAAATGAAGAAAATATCTTGATTTTTTATCAGAAATATGTTATGATAAAAATAACAGCATCAAGCAAAAAAGGCGGTGAAACTATGCAGGAAGAAAAAAATCTCCGGATTGGCATCATTACAGCCAAAGCCTCACAGTCAGAACAGCGGCAGCTTCTGGACGGCATTCTTGGTCAGGCACAGAAACTGGATATTGCAGCAGCGGTTTTCTCTAATATCTATAATTTTCAGAAATACTATGCCGGAACAGAAGTGGAGAATAAGATTTATGACCTGATTGTTTCTGAACGTATCGACGGGGTGATTCTGACGGCAGAGTCAATTCTGAACCCGGAATTACAGCAGTATATCTATCAGAAGATTACCAGCCGGAATGTACCTGTTGTGGTGACTGGTGCGGTGTTTCCGGGAATGACCTGCATTGATAATGATGTAGAAAAGGATTTTGAAGAAATTATCCGTCATCTGCTGAGCGTACATCATTTTACGGATTTCGATATGCTGACTGGATATGAAGAAACAGAAACTTCTCATCTGAGAGTGCAGGGAGTCCGGAATGTGCTGAAAACATACGGACTCACACTGCCTGACAGTCATGTCATTTATGGTGATTTTTGGATGAATTCCGGAGAAAAGCTTGCTGAACAGTATATTTCTGGAGAAAGAAGGCTTCCGCAGGCAATTATCTGTGCCAATGATTATATGGCTTACGGGCTGTGTGATAAATTTCTCGAACATGGCACCCGTGTGCCGGAAGATGTAACCATTATCGGCTATGAATACGTTGGCGAACGGTTCTATCATTCGCCGGTATTGACTACTTATCAGCGAAACCGGAAAGCTGTTGGCATCATGGCGGTCAATCGGCTGTATGAGATGATAACCGGAAAAAAGACAGAAACTGTTTCTGTCGGCGGATATATGATATGCGGAAACACTTGTTCCTGTGGTGTGAATCATAAACAGCTTAACGAAGAACTACAGAAAATCCGGCGTGAACAGTACTATGTAACACTTAACTTCGAGGGGAATTTTGAACAGCAGTTGACTATTGCGAGGTCAATTTCAGATTATATTCATACTTTGCAGGAATTCACTTACCTGATTCGTGATGTGCATGCAGTCTATCTCTGTCTGTATGAAAACTGGTGCAGCCGTGAATTCCGGAGCGAAGCCTATACCAATACAGATGAAGAAGTCATGCTCTGCTATACTGTCAGCAGACAGGGAAAATTTTCAGAAGAACCCAGAGTTTTTATCAGAAATCAGTTATTTCCCGGTACATGCGAAGAACATATCAGCAATGAAATTTTATATTTCTGTCCGATTTTTTTTGCCGGAAAGGAGCTGGGCTATTTTATTCTGCAATATGAAAAGCCGGATGTCTATGATTCTGTTTTCAAGGACTGGCTGAAAATCGCGGCCAATGCGCTGGAAGGCCTTCGGACTAAGAATGATATTCATGAACTTCTGCAATGTCAGAATCTTTCTGAATATCATGACACTGTGACCGGATTATACAATTATGCGGGATTTCTGAATGAAATTTCTCTGGCACTGAAACAGGCTTTGCCAGATGCGGTTCTGACACTGTTCCTGATACGCGCCGGGTTGTTTTCTGAACATGGGAGCATTGACAAAAGGGGAACGGCGGTTCGTATTGAGATAGAAAATGCTGAATGCTTGAAAAAGCTTATTTCCGGAAAGCATGAATTCTGCGGAAAACTTTCCACCGGACTGTACGTTTTCGGAGCGGTCGGAAACTATCCGGAAACTTATGAAAAAATGATGACTGACAAAATCAGTACCCTCTTTCTGCATTCTCCGTTATACAGTGAATACTGCGGTATGGATACTATGATAACAGTTTCCGGACGAATCCGCGTTCCGGATGCGGATGCGGGGATTCTAATTTCCGCTTTGCAGAAACTTATGCAGGAAAAAATCGGACAGCTTTCTGTCAAGCGAAGTCATGCAAATTATCAGGCTTATCTGAACATGAGAAATGCCATGTACCAGAATCCGCACGAAGAATGGAATGCTCAGAAAACCTGCCGTGAATTTCATCTGAGTTACGGCTATTTTCGGGCGGCATATAAGGAATTATTTGATGTCAGCTTTCATCAGGATTTGATACAGAGCCGGATTTCTCATGCGAAATATTTGCTTTTGACAACTTCTGACAATCTTCCGGAAATCGCATGGCAGTGTGGCTATGAAGATGAAAAATATTTCATGCGCCAGTTCCGGCAGATAACAGGTATGACACCGAGTGCCTACCGGAATTATCACTAAATCAAAAAGATGCAGAGAGCGGAAACTCTCTGCATTTTGATATTATTACAAGGATTGAAAATTGCTGTTCTGGAAATTACTTGTTATAAGTTACCCACTGATAGCGAGCTGTCAGAGGAGTATTGCCGTTGAAGGGTTTCAGCCATTCATCAACACCAGTGCCCGGCCAGGTATTCATCATAATTTTTCCGGGAGTAGAGGGGATGTTGCTGGTTGCTCTGTAGACTTCTTTTCCGTCCACGAACCATGCGATATGGTCAGGCTGCCAGTCAAATCCGTAAGTATGGAAGCCCTGAGAAGCATCAAAGCCTAAATCATACATATATTCGTGATTGCCTTCGCCGTTTGTATAGTAATTGAACTGTACTTTAGTGGTATCTTTACCCAGAATTTCGATATCAATTTCATCCCACGGATTGTTATCAGAAGGGCCTGTGTAGGTGAAAAAGGAGGAAACAACACCGTCATTCTTGATAGCCTGCATGGAAGTTTCATAATAACCGTAGCTGTAGAAATCAGTTGTTCTGTATTCTGCACCGGAGTACATGTCCTTGCCTGCACGGTCTTTATCGATAGTCAAACTGAGATAGCCATCTTTGACAGCAGTATTTTCTTTATACCACCAGCAGTCGAAACAAGAACCGTTTGTCCAGCCGTCAGATGCGAAGAACAGCGGAGATTCGCCCTTTGTAAAGTTGGCAACAGCAGTAGCGGAAGCGTTCATTGCTGTACCGTAATCCTTGATGCCGGATGCCGTTGTCTGCTGTGCTTCTGTTGTAGGCTGAGTTTCTGTAGGAGTCTGCACATCGCTCTTATCGAATGTAACCCACTGATAACGAGCTGTCAAAGGAGTATTGCCGTTATAAGGATTGAGCCATTCATCAACACCAGTGCCCGGCCAGGTATTCATCATAATTTTTCCGGGAGTAGAGGGGATGTTGCTGGTTGCTCTGTAGACTTCTTTTCCGTCCACGAACCATGCGATATGGTCAGGCTGCCAGTCAAATCCGTAAGTATGGAAGCCCTGAGAAGCATCAAAGCCTAAATCATACATATATTCGTGATTGCCTTCGCCGTTTGTATAGTAATTGAACTGTACTTTAGTGGTATCTTTACCCAGAATTTCGATATCAATTTCATCCCACGGATTGTTATCAGAAGGGCCTGTGTAGGTGAAAAAGGAGGAAACAACACCGTCATTCTTGATAGCCTGCATGGAAGTTTCATAATAACCGTAGCTGTAGAAATCAGTTGTTCTGTATTCTGCACCGGAGTACATGTCCTTGCCTGCACGGTCTTTATCGATAGTCAAACTGAGATAGCCATCTTTGACAGCAGTATTTTCTTTATACCACCAGCAGTCGAAGCAAGAACCGTTTGTCCAGCCGTCAGATGCAAAGAATACAGGAGTTTCACCTTTTCTGAAATCTGCTACAGTGGAAGCAGATGCATTCATAGCCGTGCCGTAATCCTTGATGGAGGTAGTCTGCTGTACTTCTGTAGTAGGTTCTGTTTTTTCTGTAGTGGGCTGGTCAGTCTGTACAGGATTTCCGCCAATCGGGAAAGAAGTCACCACTTTCACGATATATTTCATGATATTCAGGGCATCTGTAGAATCAGGTGTTCCGCTGTTGTCAACGTCAGCATTCTTGTTCTGCTGTGCAGAGAGAGTTTCCTTGCCAAGAATAGCGCGGTTCAGCGTAATCACATCCAGAATGTCAATACTGCCGTCCAGATTTACATCACCATAGCTAACACCGGAAACTGTCTGAGGTTCGGTTGTCTTTTCAGTAGCTTCTGTTGTTTTTTCTGTTTCGGTTTCAGTGGGAGTCACTGCGGATGTATCTGTATTTGTAACAGTCAGCAGATAAGTCAGAGGAGAATTCCAGTAGATGGTGATTTCGTTTGTGGAATAGCTTTCGGAATTGTCGATATAGCACTTAGCAGGTGCGGAATCTGCACAGTAAGCCTTTGCAGCACTGTCTTCCAGATTGGAGTTGACACCGCCGACCAGCATACCTTTCATTGCTTTTCCGGCAGCCATAGAAGGTCTGTGATGCGGATTTTCAGGAGATACTGTGCCGTATCCTGTGAAGAAGCTTGTACCAAGCGGATTTTCACCAAGCAGATAGTTAAGCTGTGCTTCTGCGGCATCCTGATATTTCTGTTCACCTGTGAGCTGGTATGCCAGACCTAAGATAATACCGGAGTTTGCAACAGTCATATTACTGCCCCAGTCGAACTTAGTCAGAGCCACGCCGTAAGGAGAAGACTGTGAATTCTGAACGAATTTATCAGCCTGTTTCATAACAGCGTTCTTCGCATTCTTGTAAGCCGTGGAATTTTTATCGGCATTACTCATTGTCAGCAGAGCAATATTGCCATAGTCGCCGACAAGTGCCCAGTCCATGCCGGTCTGTACAGACATGCTTTCCAGAGCGGAGAGATATTTGCTTTCACCTGTTGCACGGTAGAGCTGTGCGGCTGCCCAGTAGCGTTCATCTCTGTCGGACTTGTCACCGTATTCGCCGGTAGTGATATCCTGCGGATTCTGGAAGATGAGATTGGGATTTTGTTCGAGGAAAGCCCATGCTTTTTTAGCCGCATTGAGGCATTTTTCAGCATAAGCGGAATCAGAAGCCTTGAATACTTCTGCGGCGAGAGCCATTGCCCCGGCAAAGTCAGCGGTAGAAGTTGTTGTGATGGGGGTAACAATCAGCGGGTCGGTTTCTTTTTCAGGAGCGACATAGCCAGGGAAGTTTTCGCAGGTAACTTTGTGATAAACACCGCCGTTGGAATCCTGCATCTTGAACATCCAGTCAAGCTCGAATTTGGCTTCGTCGAGAATATCAGCTCTGCCGTTCCCGCTTTCCGGGATTCCGGTATTGTCAGCGTAGAGAGAGGGATTTGCCTGATAAGCATAGAGCAGGTCAGCAACAGCCTTTGCGCCGGGAACAACATAGCGGCCATAATCGCCGGCATCATGCCAGCCGCCGGAAACGTCGATTTTATTATTTGTTCCGTAAACAGTAGCCTGTGTATTGTGACAAGCACCGTGACCGAAATCAGCATCTGTCACTGTAGTTCCGCATCTCTGGAGATAGAGCATCTTAACAGAATCTGTCAGCAGATTGGTATAAGGATTCTGTTCAATAGTGAACTGATAGGAATCATCCAGATTTGCGCACTGAATGTAATAAGTGCCGGGAGTGGTAACTTTGGAGAAATCGCCAGTCCAGTCAGTTTCATTTGCAGAGCTGTTATTGATGGAGCTGGAAAGCTTTCCGGTGTAGACAACTTTCTTTGTGGAAGCATTGACAACGGAGAATTCTGTCTGATTGGTGACATCACGGAATACAGCAGTTTTCTTGCTGTCACTTCTGTAGCCGACCTGATTGGTGATGATAGACGGCTGATAACCCTTAGCAGCTTCACGGTCTACTTTGCTGTCGTCAATCAGTTCCAGAGAAACATTGTCCAGATAGATGGTATGTTCAGGAAGCGCACCGCCATCCTTTTCCTGCAAACCGCAGTTGAATACGAGTTTTGCCATGATGTCGGTTTCTGCTTCCATTGTGAATACATGTTCTACTTTCTGCGGAGTAGGGCCAATATCAAGACCGTCCCATACATATGCCTGATAAGTACCGCCGTTCTGCTGAATCATACCTTCAACAAATCTGTTTGTTGTGCAGGAAATATCGTATGTCAGTTTGTAAACACCGTTCTGATACAGCGGAATAATATCATAATACATCTGTGTGGAATAGGTTTTCTGACCAGTGCTGCTGATTTTGAAAGCAAGCTTTCCATTTTCGGAAGAAAGTGTGGCTGCGCCGCCGCTTTCTTTATACATGCCCCAGCCAGAAGTACCACTCTCGAAAGTACCATTGCTGATGAGTGTACCGGCTGCCGAAACAGCAATCTGTGTCATCGGCAGGGCAGAAGTCATCATAGCAGCACATACTGCAAAGACTGCGGCACGTTTTTTAAAATTTTTCTTGTTCATAAAAATTTCCCCTCTCAAAAAAAATATAATTGAATTTTAAAACGTGTGCAAGCTGAAAGCGCATATCAGCTTGGATTGTGATTTTATTATATCAGAATGTTTTCTGAAATAATATCACTTTTTTGATAAAAATAGTAAAATTTTGATATATTTCTGCAAAAGAAAAAACGCCGTGTTAAGCGGCGGTTTCGGGGGATAACTCCTGATGCTGTTCCAGTTCCGGCATACGATACTGCTTTTTGTAAGATTTCGGAGTCATGCCCATATGTTTTCGGAATACTTTGATGAAATAACTCTGCGAACTGAAACAGAACAGACTGCTGATTTCGGAATCAGAATAATCCGAATACCGGAGCAGACTGGCAGCAGCTTCAATTTTTTGCTGACTGACATAATCACTGAATGCCATTCCGGTTTCTTCTTTGAATAATCTGGAAAGATAGGCTTCACTGATTTCAAGATGCTCTGCGACATCACTGAGCAGAATACGGCTGTGCAGATGTTCACTGATATATTCGATAGTTTTGACAATCTGTTTGGAATAAACTTTGCTGTTGCGGACTCTCTGCATTTTTCTGGTATAACCCTCCAGCATTTCTTTGTGAACAGCACGGACTTCGGTTTCTGTACGGCATTCATCTGCTCGCATGATATATAAGTCACTGAGGTGATAAGCCGTTTCCGGGGTCATGCCGTAACGAATGCAGAATCTTGCAATCAGCGCAGCGGTCACGACAAGATGATATTTCAGATTGCGCAGAGCATCCTTGCTGAGTACACCGCACCCTTCGCAGAACAAAGACGCAGCAAAGAACCGCATCATTTCCATATTACCTGTTCCTATGCTTTCATAAAAAGCAATCTCCCTGTCGAAAGAAGCACGTTCAAAGCCGTCTTCTCTCTGTTGAAATAATAATTCAGCCACTTTTTTCTCCGTTTCCTGATTCATGAAACAGTCACCCCCTTATCTTTTTATTATAACATAATAACGAGAAAAAGACAAGGGGATTGTTTCGGTTTTTACAGATTTTTCAGAATTTCTTTTCGTACAGAATGCAGTCTGTCATCCGACAGGCCAAAATCCATTTGCTTATAATTCCACGCACAGCGTGCAATGTGATGCTTTTCAAATACATCATGAATCGTTTTGAACCATGCAAGAGTATCTTCGGGGGAAACTCTGTCAATTACACCGTATTCACCGCAGTACAGGACAGTATGATGCTTTTCTGCCTTGTCGATGGCAGAAGCAAACAGATTTTCGAAATATTCAGGGGTGATATTGCTTTCCGCAAACGGAAATCTCTGCTCCGGATTGATGACATCTGTCCAGTAAGCCCCCTGATGTGTAAATTTCAACGGCTCATAGCAGTGCATGTTATAGACAAGATTTTCATCATCCGGAATATCAAGATATTGTACTGTCTTTGCACTGTTGTTTTCATAACTGCCGACAAGTATCAGATTTTCGGGCGCAAGTTTCCGGATTCTCTGAATGCAGATGGTTGCAATTCTGTTCCATGCCGGAAGAAATTCTTTATCAGTAACTTCATTCAGGAGCTCAAAAGCTACCAGCTGGCCGGAATAGCGTTCTGCAAAGCGTTCCCAGAGCTGATAGAAACGCTCCTGATAAGATTCATCTTCAAAGAAACCATGTTCATTTTCTCCGTAAGTATCAAACGAGAAACCGGCCGTTTTGTGCAGGTCGAGCACGGTATTCAGGCCGTACTTCTGCCCCAGCCGGACTGCATCATCAATTCTGGAGAAGCCATCTTCCAGTTCCAGGACATTATAGTCTACGGGTATTCTGACATGGTCAGTGCCCCATGAGGCAATTTTTTGAAAATCCTGTTCTGTAATGAAATGATTCAGCCGTTCGGTGCTGTAGTCGCACTGTGAGAACCATCCGCCTAGATTGACACCTTTGTAAAAACCTTTTTGTTTTAGATTCAGCATGATAACCGCCTCTTTCAGTATATTTTTTCTGATTATAGCATGATTTTTATCAAAAGTATAGCAATTTCTTGATAATTATAGTAATTTTCTGCACATGCCGGAAAGAAAAATCCGCTGTGCAGAATACACAGCGGATTGCTTTTTATAGATTCAGATATTTCTACACATTTACTTTACGCCGTACTGCTCACGATAAGCAAGCATTTTGTCGAGATATTCCTTGCCGGGAATGATTTCATTCCGGATAGCGTCAATAATATCCTGCATTGTCACAATCGGATAGACGGTAATGCCGAATTCCTGCTTGACTTCCTGTACAGCAGAGAGTTCGCCTGTCCCTTTTTCCATGCGGTCAACAGTGATGACCATGCCGGTGACATTGACATCCGCAGCGGATTTGAGCTTCGGCAGGGATTCACGCAGAGCCTTGCCCGAGGTCATAACATCATCAATGATGATAACTTTTTCATTGTCTTTCAGAACTTTGCCGACAAACATACCGCCTTCGCCGTGGTCTTTGACTTCTTTTCTGTCGAAGCAGTAAGAAATATCAATGCCAAATTTGTTATATAATGCCGTTACAGTGGAAACTGCCAGCGGAATTCCCTTATAAGCAGGGCCAAACAGCGTTTCGACAGGGATATGATTATCATGAATGCATTCTGCATAATATTCACCCAGCTTTGCAAGCTGACCGCCTGTCTTATAATTTCCGCAGTTGATGAAGTAAGGGGCAATTCTTCCACTTTTGAGGGTGAATTCTCCGAAAGTGAGCACACCGCATTCCACCATGAACTGAATAAAGCTTTCTTTGTAAGTCATAATTAAACTCCTTTATATGATAATATTATTATTTGTTATCTTTGTTATTGTCTTTGGAATCGTTATCCGGGTCAATCAGAGGTTTCAGGGCATTATACACAGAATCTGCCAAATCTTGAGGAAGTCCCTTGAACAAGTCATTGACTTTTGCCTGTGTATAGGCAGTTCTGGCGATAATGTCAGCAGTTTCCCTTGCTTTCTTGAGAGTCTTGTGAACTTCGCTCTCAATGCCTTTGCCAATATCCAGACCGTCCATGATTTCGGAAAATTTGTTTTCCCATTCGGAATTGACTTTCTGTTCTGTGCCTTCATACTGAGGCATCACAGAAACAGCCTTGGAGATAGTCTGGCAGGCATATAGATTTACATCTTCAAGCTTCGGCAGAAAACCGAATTTCTCATCTGAGATAACGGCGAGTGCATAGCTTTTGCCTTCTTCTTTTCCACGGATATATCCCATATAGAAGCCCACAGCGTACTGCATGGCATCATCATTCACGTCTTTGCTGACAGATTTCCGGAAAATTTTTGCTTTGGAAGCATTGATTTTCTCCATCATGGAAAAGCTGACACCTGCTTCTTCACCAGAAAACAGGATATAGACAGTATCATTTTCTGTCAGGTTTTCGATTCCGTTGAGACAGATATTAGGATGTTGGAGATGTTCAAAATCTACCAAAAAATAGCGTTTCATATAAAAAATCCTCCTTATAATATTTGGTGATAGAATTCTTCGGAAACCGTCAGCAGGTTTCTGCTGACAGTTTCCGGAGAACTCTAATTTAGCTGAGTTTGCTCCAGTTGTCAATTTCGCACAGAAACGGAAGAAAGGCTTCATAAATTTCTGTACAGCGTTTCCTGCTTCGGACAAGGTTTTGAATTTTATTATGCGTTTCCCATTTTCTTCGGCTGGTATCAGAAAACCAGCGTGCATGTTTGAAAATCAAATTCAGGCTTTTCCGTTCTTCTTCTGTGACATGCAGTGTTTCCAGAAAGCGATTGACATTTCTTTTCCAAAGTTTTCTTGCTTCATCCATAATTCTTCTTTAGTTTCCGGAGACAAAGGGTACAGAGACTTTTTGTCTCCGGAAAGTATTTTTATTTAATCAGCGGTTTGACAACATAGTAAATCAGTTTGGTTTTATCTGTTCCGAATGCGTGAATCAGTTCATTATTGATATTGATTTTTAGCTGAGATAACTGGGGCGCACCAACTTTGATATGTTTCCGGACAATTTCGGCGGCTTCTGTTTTTTCCTCTGCGGACAGAGGAAGTTCTCTAAGGGCTTCCAGCAGTTCTGCTTTTTTCAGGATTGCATTATTGGTTTGGCTTTTGATGCAGGGAATCATCCTGATTTTGGCATCCCGTTTCAGCCAGAAATCCCGTACATTATGATAGCCTTTATCATTGCTGACAATAAAGCATCTGCAATGTTCGTCTTTGCCTATCAGGTAGCCGATATAGGAAGATAACTGAAAATCCAGCGCATTCTTGCCTTCGGTATCTACTTTGATGTAGTCTACCCTGGCTTTTGCTTCGCCAAGATAGTGATGCAGTTCAAACGACAGGGAATCCGCATTCGCACTGTAGAAAATAATCACAGTATCAGTGCTTTTGAGTTCTTCAATGCCGTTCAAACCAGCTTTATGAACGTTTTCATAATCTACCAGATAGTAATTTTTCTTTTTGTTCTTCTTGTCTCCCAATGGAGGAACACCTTCCTTTCATGTTTTTCAGATTTGCATTTTTTCGAGTTCTCTGAGCCAGATATTGGCACAGGCATCACTCGGCATACGAAAGTCACCTCTGGGCGAAAGTGTCACGCTTCCCACCTTAGGTGCGTCCGGCAGACAGGAACGCTTGAAATGCTGTGAAAAGAACCGCCAGTAGAATTTTTTCTGCCATTTCAGAATAATATCATCTGCATACTTTCCGGCAAAGGCATGTTTTGCCATGCGGAAAATCTTTGACGGCAGAAATCCGAAACGGAGCATATAATACAGGAAGAAGTCATGCAGTTCATAAGGACCGACTAAATCTTCTGTTTTCTGGGCGATATTGCCTGTTTCATCAGGAGGGAGCAATTCCGGGCTGACGGGCGTATCGAGAATGTCTTTGAGGACAGCACTGAGATTTTCTTCAGTGTGTCCGGCTTCATAAGCAACCAGATAACGGACAAGAGTTTTCGGAACAGAAGCGTTGACGGCATACATGCTCATATGGTCGCCGTTGTAAGTCGCCCAGCCGAGTGCGAGTTCGGACAGGTCACCTGTACCGATGACAATGCCGTTGCACTGATTCGCAATATCCATAAGAATCTGCGTTCTTTCACGTGCCTGACCGTTTTCGTAGACAACATCATGATTCGATTCATCCTGACCGATGTCCTTGAAATGCTGACGGACGCTTGCTTTAATGTCGATTTCTTTCAGCGTTGCGCCGTAAGCTTCCGCCAGACGGCAGGCATTTGTATAGGTGCGGTCAGTTGTGCCGAAGCAGGGCATTGTGACAGTCAGAATACCAGAGCGGTCAAGGCCGAGCATATCGAATGCATGTGTCATAACAATCAGCGCAAGGGTCGAATCCAGTCCGCCGGACAAGCCGACAACTGCATTTTTACAGCCGATATGCTTTAATCTTGTCGCAAGACCGACTGCCTGAATTTTCAGAATTTCTTCACATCTTCCGTCAAGAACAACTCTGTCAGACGGCACGAACGGCAGAGGAGAAATATATCTTTCCAGTTTGGTTTCTGTTAAGGGCAGAACGATTGCAGATACATAGAAATTTTCCAAAGGTTCTGGATTTTTTGAATGAAATGTGTTCATTCTGCGTTTTTCCGAAGCCAGACGGCTGACATCAATATCCGCAATAGTCAAACCAGATTCAAATAATTTGGATTCTGCCAGAACAGAGCCGTTTTCTGCAATGATGTTATGACCTGCAAATGTCATATCCTGCGTGGATTCGCCAACTCCTGCATCCGCATAGGCATAGGCACACAGCAGGCTGCCGGATTTTGCCTTGATGATAGTCCGTCTGTAGTCTGCTTTTCCGATAATTTCATCACTTGCCGAGAGATTGAATATCAGATTTGCGCCCTGTTGTGCCAAGTTTACAGAAGGTGTATTTGCTGTCCATAAATCTTCACAGATTTCGATTCCGAATGTCAGTTCCGGAGTTACCTGGAATAACTGATTGATTGACAAAGCCGGATAATGTTTTTCAGAAAGTTCCAAACCACAGACATCCATATCTGCACCGCTTGTGAAATGCCTCATTTCGTAGAATTCACCGTAGTTCGGGATATGTGTTTTCGGAACAAGTCCCAGAATTTCGCCGTGAAAAACTACTGCTGCACAGTTGTATAATTTATTCTGATGTTCGACAGGCAGTCCGACAATGACAACAATATCCAGATTTTTAATTTCTTCTGTCAGACGAATCAGATTTTCTGTTGCGGAACGAATCAGGGCATTTTGCAGAAATAAATCTCCGCAGGTATAGCCCGTAATGGAAAGTTCCGGAAAGCAGATAATCTTGACACCTCTGTCACAGGCGTTCTGAATCAGTTCAATTATCTTATCCGTATTGAAGTCACAGTCGGCAACTTTGAGTTCCGGTGTGGCACATGCGATTTTCACAAAACCATCTTTCATGGAAATACAGCCTCTTTTCTGATTTTGATTGCTTATACATAATTTATTATAACACATTCTGACCCAAAAAGCAAGTGAATTTTGAAATTTGTCTAAAATCAAATCAAAAAAGGAAAATAAAACCGTCATTTTCCCATCTTGCAAAGTACGCAGGATTGTGCTATACTGTATTTCTGATAAATACTATAAAAGGAGAAATTTTATGACAAAAGATATGACACAAGGCAAGCCCCTTTCTCTGATTCTGAAATTCTGTCTGCCTATGGTAGCCGGGAATGTTTTACAGCAGTTCTACAATCTGGCAGATACGGCAATCGTCGGAAGATGTATGAATTCCGAAGCGTTAGCGGCAATCGGTTCGACAGGAGCAGTATGTTTTTTGGTTATCGGCTTTGCAATAGGTTTATGCACCGGACTTTCAATTCCGGTTGCGCAGAGATACGGCGCAAATGATATGAAAGATATGCGCCGTTTTATGATGAACGCAGCATATATTTCCGGAATCGTCAGCCTGATTTTGACAGTGGTGACTGTGATATTCTGCCGACCAATTCTGGAACTGATGCAGACACCGCCGGAAATTATTAATAATGCACAGAGCTATCTGACAGTTATCTTTGCCGGACTGACGGCGACAGTATTATATAACCTCTTAGCCGGATTTCTCCGGGCAATGGGCGACAGCGTGACACCACTGGTATTTCTGGCGGTATCATCAATATTGAATATCGGTCTTGATTTTGCCATGATTCCACATTTCGGAACGGCTGGCGCAGCATTGGCGACAGTTATCGCGCAGGGAATTTCCGCACTGTGCTGTTTATATTTCATGCATAAGCGTTTTTCAGTTCTGAAATTCGAGAAAGATGAATTTGCCTTTAAAGCTGAAAAATGCGGTCAGCTCTGCGGAATCAGCCTGCCGATGGCTTTTCAGTTCAGTATTACTGGCATTGGTACGATTATCATGCAGACAGCAATTAACGGATTTGGTGCGACAGTTATCGCAAGTGTTACAGCCGCCCAGAAAATTCAGAACGTTGTCGGCGGGCCTATGGAATCGCTCGGCATCACCATGGCGACTTACTGCGGACAAAATCTCGGCGCACGTCGGATTGACAGAATTCGTGAAGGGCTGAAAAAGAGTCTGATAGTATCCGTATGCTATGCATGTTTTGCTTATGCGTTTTCGTTTTTCTTAGGGAAATATTTTGTTTATCTGTTCGTATCCACAAAAGAAACAGCATTTGTCTCTATCATGAATTATGCAGTCAAGTATCTGAGAATCAGCGGATTGTTCTATCCGGTTCTGGCAGTGCTGTTCGTGCTGAGAAATTCGCTTCAGGGTATGGGATATAGTTTTCTGCCGATGAGTGCCGGCATTCTGGAGCTTATTGCAAGAGTATTTGCAGCATGGTTTATGGTCAGAAGCTGGGGCTTTACCGGAATTTGTCTGGCAAGTCCGTTTGCATGGGTACTTGCTGATGTGCTCTTGATTTCGGCATCAGTGTATGCGATGACATCTCTGCCGAAGAAACTACAGCCGCAGACGGCATAAAGGAGAAGTTTCATGATATATCAGGATTTGTTAAAACAGATGCTTTCCGGCTG
>SVNI01000026.1 GCA_015066975.1 Ruminococcus sp.
TGCCGTTTGCTGTACGGATTATTTTTGATTAGTCCTCAACGTAGCCCCCTTGATGCAATATTTTGAAAATTGATTCTCATGCTGTAAAACACTGCGCCCCACCCATTAGGGCATGAGCGCAGTGTATGTGTCTCAGGGAATCGGAGTGAGGGGGAAGTCTACTGTACCTTTGTCAGGATTTGATGTTGTGATAACATCTTCAGTTTCAAACTCCGTAATTTTCATTTCAGGAGTAATGTATTTCTTTTTCATGATACCCATTCTCCAGTATTAGGGTCATAGCCTTCAGGCTCCTCACCAGAAGTTGTGATAACGTCTTCGGCTTCAAACTCCGTAATTTCCATTTCAGGAGTAATATATATTTTTTCCATTTAAAACTGCCTCTTTTCTGTTTGTGATTTATTCGCTGATATCTTCCTTAGATTCATCATTGGCTTCTGCAAACTGAGTGATAACGTCCTGATAGTAAGCATACAATGCCTTGCAAAGAGTTTTCATATTTTCGCTTGTGCTTTCAGAATTAACTACCTTTAACAGATAATCTGTTGCTTTGATTTCAATATCACCAATTGTAAAGATTGTATCACCCAGTTTTTTGATTGGAATATTCTTCACTTTAACAATAATGCATTCACCGGAAGCATCTGGTGTGTAGCTGATATCATAATCATTGTTGGTGAGTGTAGTTTTAAGCTCGTTGATTGCATCAGCAGCAGTTGCATCACTATTGAGCCTGAAAGCAATCAGCATAGACGTATCCGCAGTAAAAATCATATTCATTGCATGATACTCAGAATAATTGAGTTGGATTGCTTCTTTGAGTTGTTCGGCTGTAGGCACATTGCCCTCAATTGTGATTCCAGCAAGCGTATCAAGACCATAGCCCTCAATATCAGCATTTGCAAGACTATCCGTATGATAATCGAAATATGTCTGTGCAGCCGCACCGTAGCGAAGCATAGATTTTCCGACAGATGCAAAATCAGCATAATTTTCATTTTCAAGGATACTGTCTATATATTTTTTAACGGAAGTTGCATGATTGTAAATTTCTACTGAATCATCCTTGGCATCATTGATAACAATTGCATTTTCAATGCTCATTTCCTTTGCGGGGCAATTAGCTGAAAATACACCATAACGGATACCGCTGATTATTGTTTCCGTCATTGCCTGTTCTTTACCGCCGAAAGTAACAGTGTAATCACTCATCTGATAAGTTTCAGCAAGAGGGATATAGACATTGATATCCAGCTTTGAACTGTCGGCTGAAATATTCATAGAAGGATTCATTTCATATCGGGGGAATGCCCATGAATCACGTTCAATTCTGATATATTCACCGCATACCTGCTGATAGAATTTTCCGTCAGAGCCGAGGTAATATTCGCTGTTTCCATCACTGCGATACGTCGGGTCTTTTGCTTCATATTTCTGATAGGTAACAGCAGGCTTGCTTCTTTGGAGTGTCAGCTCAACAGGGTCAGTCACTCGTTCTCCGTCAGAATTGAATATTCCATAGTTTTCATTGCCGCTGTCAAGTGCTTCCAGATGATAAGCAGAAGGCAGATACTGTTCTATCTGATATTCCACAATAAACGGATTGTAGCAGAAAATTTTAGAATCGCTCAGTACTGCTTTAGAAGTAGAATCAATTGTGAAATCGAAAGAATCCTGATAGCTGTAACCGGCAAGATTAAAATCACCATCAATATAGAGTTCGCTGTTATTGACAACCTCAATCTTATTTGCCATCCACTGCATACCAGATTTACTAACTTCAGTAATTCCCTCATATTCATTATACCATTCAGTGGTTCTATTTGAGTGCAGGATTACATTGTCAAGTTTCAACTTGTAGTCAGAGCCATAATTATAATTGCTGATATATGCGTTCATTGTGCCGTTTTTCAACAGGAAATCTTTGGAAAGTTCAAATGTTCCTGCTACTATGGAATGACCATTCAGGTCAATGTCAAAATTTCTGTAACCGCCGTCATAGTAGGTATCAGGGGTATTGACATCAGCATAAAGTGTAAGGGTGTATCCTGAAAGATAATGCTCAAATGCTTCTTCAAATGTGTCAAAAACTATGCCATAGTCGTCGTTGAGGTCTCCGCCGGTGACTAAGAAATGTCCTTCTCTGACAATTTCGTCTGTTTTTTCAGCTTCATATACTGTATCATACATCATCACTGACGTATAGTATTCATATTTTCCGTCTGCTTCTAATGTTGGCTTGGTAACGTGACAGCCAACATAATTTGCATCGACTGTTTCCGTATGTTTGCAGACAGGACAAGTGAATTCTGCCGTAACCGCATACTCAGGAGTAGAATCATAATAGCTTTTTCCTAACGAAGTCCATACCCAGTTAATATCATCAGCAGTGTAAGGATGAGGAAGAATTTCAAGATAAGTATCTGTAACATCAACAACGCCGTCACAGTTCAAATCTGTGAGCAGTGTTCCGGCAGTATCGGTGTAGAAATTGCCCTTGTCGCCCTCATAATACTCAATGTGACCGATTTCCGTGCAGGTCGGGGCTAGATACGGAACAAGTGTTATTTTTTCAGTAACAGGATACAGAGAGATGTTTTCAGCAGGCATGGTAATTTCAAGTGGGTTTTCCTCTGAGAAAATATCTTCGAGTTTATTTTCATAGCTGTAAGACCAGCCCTTGAATACATAGCCCTCATCAGGTATTGCAGTTATATTTGAAATCACTTTTTCATAGTAGTAAATACCTGGAGTACCGTTCACAACAGCATTATTTCTGTCATACAGAGTCAATGTATATTTTTCACGTTCATATTCAAATCTTGCAACAGCATCTCCATCTGCAGAAATTATAATATCCTTCTTTAGAGGTGTTGTGAATCCGGTAATTACTCTTGGCCGTACATAAACAGTGTCGCCTGTTGTTCCGTAGAAAACTTCGTTATAATAAGGTTCATCCGGAAATGCTCCGTCAACGCCTCTCAGGTAGTATTCAACTACATAAGGAGTGTCGGTGGATTCCACCCAGTTTGCAGTGAAAGTTCTGTTTCCGGTGCTGTGAGCAGGAATTTCGGTTACATTGGTGTTACCGTGTTCATCTGTCCAGCCTGTGAATTTGTAACCACTGCGAAGTGGTTCGAGCAGCGGAATGGTATCATCAAAATAACTGTAAGAAGTAACAGGAGTACATTTCAGATTACCGCCCTGGCAATCGAAAGTAACGCTGTATTGGCTGATTGCCATATCAGGTATTTCAATGTCCATATTTTTTTTGGGAGTACCTGAAATACTGATAATTCTTTCATCCAGACTGGTAGAGATTTGAATTCCGTTTTGATTTGTAATATAGAAACCATCGGGAAGTTCATAACCTTCATCAATTACATACTCAATTGTATCAATTGCTTCATTAGTAGCCTGATGTTCTGAAACTGTATCGTCTTTGAGATGTACACCCTTTCCGTGTGTTACATTGACAACTGCCCTGTCATTGGAAGTAGTAAAATGCACTTCTTCGCTGTATTCCAATGCCTGCTGTGATTTATTATCGTAATAGCCTACAAGCTTGTAGGTATAGGCGGTATTTCTGTCAAGGTCTGTGAATTGATAGCACAAATCCTGAGCATTTACTTCAATATAATTATTTTCATTATACTCATTTTCGTTGAGTTTTCGATAGATGCGAATTTTATCAGGCATCAGTCTGCTGTTACGACCAATATAACACTTAGAATAAGGAACTTCCCATGTAAGGAGTGCGCTGTAGTTTGTAATATTTGAAATTTTTGCATTCTGCGGAATCACAGCAGGAGCTTCCACATCTGTTACCTTATAGCCGACAACAGGAACACCATTGTGCATCCAGTAACCGACATCCCAGTTAAAGTCATACCTTGAATCGGAATACTGATTTCCGGCACAGCCGCTGCGGGAGAAGGCTTCTGAATGGAAAACACTATAACCTGCCGAGGTATCAACAGAGGTCGTAATTTTACCTGTGACTCCGGCAACGCCGAGTGACTCAAACTGAGAATAGCCAAGTTCTACATTAAAGCCATTTGCAGTAGTCGTTTTTTCCGTGAAAGTCTTTGTTGTAGAACCGCCGCTGTAATAAGCAGTAGTATTGTTGCTGACGTTCCCTGTTACAGTGGTTTTATCGGAAGTTTTTGCACCACTGGGGAAACCTAGACGATAGCTGTACGGATTGCCAGCTTGGCCAAGTTCAAAGGTATCATCAATGAGCGTAGGGGTTAAATGTTTCTGATTGCAGTATTGCGTTTCCATCTGATTGTAATCATCTACAGAAATCATGGCCAGTTCCGGGTCGCCGGAACTTTGTACCTTAAAATCCTTACCGGGATTGCCAAGTACTTGATAAGTGTAAATATAAGCCGGTGTACGGGCAACAAGAACCTGATTTTCTCCGCTGTTGTTAGTATAATTCAATGACAGTGTTTTTTCAAACTCCTGGGAAGCTTCATAAGAAATTCCGGCTTTCAGAGCATAGCCGACTTCCACTTCGGCAAGCTTGACAAAGAAGTCTAATTCTTGTGAAACACAGAATTCAAACTCCGCAGAAATGCCTACACTCTCATTGACAGTAGAGCCAGATGTACTTTCTGTGCCAATTACAGTCTCACCCTTACTGCTATTGGCAATCTCTTTGAAATAGGGGGGAGCTTCCAGTACATAAATCGGTTTCGGGTCAAACCACATCTTCTCGACAGAACTGAGCTTGAGAATCATACCGTCATTGTCAATATCAACATTGCAGACAGTTATTGCCTGTTCGCATCCTTTTATTTTTGCATCAACATCAGGCAAATATTGTCCCCATTGGTTACTATTGCCAGAATAATTGTAGTAGTGTATATGATAATCGCCGTCATCATCAATTACCTGCAAATAAAAGCCTTCTCCGCTTACGTTGCTATTTTTATCGGTCAGTGACTCATAGTATCCTGTCAGCACCTTTCGCACGGAATAAGATTCTTCATTTATATTCTCAGTGACAGCATAAAGACCAGAGTGCTGTCCTTCGTTGAGAGTATATGCTCTGTCGCCGAGTACAATACAGCCGTTTGCGCCCATTCCCTTTTGACGAACGACACCCACACCGAGTTTATCACGCTTGTCCCAGTCTGCATGGAATATGCCATCATCTGCATGAAGACCATTTTTCATAGAAGGAGAGATGCCCTCCGCAGATGTATCATGCTTTGTGCCGTAGATAGACTCAGTATATTCTCCCACATAGGTATCTCCGCTTTTTTTAATCCCTGTCAGTTGCGTAACATGCACACCATAAGCAGCTATCAAATTCAAGTCATCATCATTATCCGCCGAGTTATTAAGCCAGCCTGCTGTGACAATTTCGGGATAATCCAGATTACCTGCACTTGCCTGCTGGCTGATAGTAACATTACCAATCGCAGAAGAAGCCCATACCAATCTGCCGTGACCGGCAGTATAATCACCTTTCAGCTCTGTGGTATAGGTACATGTAAATGCGCCGTTAACATAATCATAGATTTTCATTTTGGAGACAGAGGTAGTATCTTTAGATGTACTTCCAAGTCCGGCAGTTACAATCAGCTCATCTCTGCCGTCTCTGTCGATATCTCCTGTCACAATATCCACAATAGGAACGTTACGGCAGCGATTGTCTGCTTTGCTATTGTCAATATAGGTCAGCCCGAATTCGTCATAAATATTGCTGATGATATTGTTTCCTGTCGCTACCCTGTACCCCTTGACAGTGCCGCCAGCATTCATGGTAGCTTCATAATAGTCATATTCCTTGACAGCGGGATTTGTGTAGTCACCAGTATAAGCGATAATGGTATCTCTTCCGCTGCCATTGAAGTCACCTGCTGCAATGGCAAGATATTGCCCTGCATTAACATGATTGACATGACTACTCCCCAGATATTCTACATCAGCATCCTCCAGAAGATAATATTTCCATTCGTCAGCCAAATTAAGATTCTGACGGGAATAGATACCGCCATTGGTTGGATTGTGCAGTGAAAGGCAAATCGTGTGTGTTCCGTCGAATACAAAATCACGCATTGCGGCAACGACATTTTTCTTACCGTCTCCGATATTCACTCCTGTCATGACACATGCCTTGTCGGGATTCAGGAATTTCTGGGAAGTCTCCGTTTCGTCAAAAGTTTCTCCAAAATCCTGAATAAATGAACCACTGGCATTTCCTCCGAATATTTCCGGAGAAGTATACACCTCTGACCATTTTGAACTTCCTCCCCCATTAAGTGAATTATAAGGGTCACTTGTCACACTTCCTGTCACAACGGAATTTCTGTGGGTATTGTCACTAAACAGATTATTTTCCGCATGAACTGTTAAATTATCAGGGGTTAATCCTAGGATTGTGCCATTCAAACCGATTGTTGCAATGGGAAGTGCTGCGCACATTGCCACAGCAAGCAAACGGTTTCGGATTCTTTTCATGATAATTTTCCTCCTTTACAAATTTTTAGATTTAGATATCCGCAGTACCTCTAACCAGTTGTATTATACCATAGGTTTCTCATTTTGTATAGTACCCCTAGGGGTACTTTGGCATTTTTTTCAATCTGAAATTTATGATTATTACATTTTCTGACCTTGTTCCTCCTTGATTCCGAGTTCTTTCTTTTTTCGTTCTATTATACTTTTCAGTTTGCTTTCCACATGAGATGCAAGCTGTTTCTGATCCTGCTGATAATTTTCATCTATCATTCTGCTCAGGTTCACAAACAGACTGAAAGCTGTATCGGCAAGCATCTGATAGTCTGCCCAGTCGCTTTCAGGAATATGGCGCAGAGCCATTGCGTTTTCAACTGAGTGTAGAATCTGGTTCGCCTTGCATGGTTCATTATTCTGCGACTTTCCAGTCAGCAAGTTTTCTTTCTTTGGAGTCGAAGGACACTCCGATTTTGAAAAGTTTTCTCTTATCCGCTGAAAATGAGAGTTTATAATCTTTTGTGTCAATCTGCTTTAAAGCTTCTTCTGCTGTTTTATCCAGCTTGTATTCAAACAGGTAGACAAAATTATCAGTTTCGACCTTGCAGTCAATACGCCCTTTGTATGCCTGCTGTTCTGTAATCACATATCTGCCGAGCAGAGTGAACACCACATAAATTACCGTCTGAAAATAATGTTCAAACACTGGATTGTTTGTGGTATAACTGATATTCGCAAACAGTCCGGTCAGAACACTGTGTATTCCCTCAAGGTCACCATTTTCAACATATTCATCCAGAGTAAAAATGTCCAGCCCGTTTGCTGCATTTGCTTTCGGAACATAAACCGGAACTAAACTTTCAAGGAAAGCATACCTCACCTCATCATTCGGAAAAGCCAGAACATACCGGCGCATCTTAGGATTATAATCCGAAATCGTCAGATACCCTGACTGATAAAGAAGCGGAATCGGGTCAAGCGTATCGCCTGTGTAATCCTTCAGAATTCTTTCTGTTGAGAAGATAGTCTGATTGGAAAACTTGCGGACATCAAAATGGTCATTACGAAGTTTCTCCACAAGGAATGTCGGTGTTCCGGTTTCAAACCAGTATGAGCCGAATTCTTTATCAGAAAAAGCATTTATCAAACTATAAGGATTATAAACATTTATACCATTCTGGTGGAAACGATAACCATCATATTGTTTTTTCAGTATTTCCAAGCATTCTTCATTGGAGATATTTTGTTCCTCGGCAAGTGCATCAATTTCATATGCAAAATATTCACGCAGTTCTTCCTCAGTTATTCCACACATCCCAGAATAATATTTATTCAGTGAAATATCTCTCAGCTGATTCAAATCGCTGAAAATGCTGACCTTGTGGAATTTTGTAACACCTGTGATAAACACAAAGCGTACATAAGCATCACAGTTTTTCAGATTACTGAAAAAGCCTTTAAACACGGCCTTGTTGTGTTCCTGCCGCTCCGGCTCATTAACTAAATCAAGCAGCGGCTTGTCATATTCGTCTACAAGAACAACACATTCCCGTCCTGTTTTTTTGCTGACTTTCATCAGTAGATTTTGAAATCGTTCGCCGAGGGTCTGACTATTATCAACAATTTCATATAGTTCTTCCCAACGTTTCAAATGGGCAGTTAAGACTGTTTCAACAGGAACTTCACTATAATTTTCTCCATTGAAATCAAAATAAAAAACAGGATGCGGCTGCCATGCATCTTTATTTTCGGATTCCAGTTTTTCAATCGCAAGACCAGAAAATAATTCTTTCTTTCCTTCCCAGTATGCCTTCATTGTAGACAGCAGCAGACTTTTTCCGAAACGGCGTGGACGACTTAAAAAGAATTGTGCGACATCATGTACCAAAGTATAGACATATTCTGTCTTATCTACATAAACACAGCCTTTTTTTCTAAGTTTTTCAAAATCTTGTACGCTCATCGGAAGTGTTCTCTTATTTTCCTGCATTATAAATCTCCCCTTTCTTTGATTTATGTAATCATCAGTTTAACGCTGTTTTACGTCTTTTTCATTATACCATGTCCAATGGCATAAGTCAAGCTAAAAATAACAGAAAGTATGGTAACGCATACATTATTCTTCTTTCTGAAATCTGACTGCTTCTTCGCAGTCAATAATGCCGTTGATTTTTCTGACTTCGTTAATACACATGGCATGAAGCTGGCGGAGTGTACCTTCATCAACAGAATGTGCGGCAGCTATTATATGTGACAGCTTGCCGAGTTCCACAGTGACCTTGAATAAAATTCTTGTGATGTGCTGTTCCGTACCTTTGATAGTGGCGGCAACTGTTTCTGTAATCAGCGGAGACAAATAATCCACATGCCGTTCCTCATCCAGATAGGCAACATAAAAATGAACAGCCTTTTCAATAAATTCACTCTGTGACCTGCATCCGTCAGACTGATAGTGCTGTTCTACAGATTTCATTGTCTGCGGATATGCCCAGAATGCAAATTTGTTTTTCTTCTCAAAACTCATAAAAATTACCTCCGACCCCTAATTTTTCTCCGGAATTCCGTGCTTAATTCTGTCACAACCCCGAAAAAATTTCGATTTCCGATTTACAACCCCGAAATCCAATTCTGAATTATGCCTATATGCGGTCGGCTTTGCCGTCCGCCGTAAGTGCGGCGACCCCGCCGCTTTAACTTGCAAAACTCCTCTCCGTGATGGAGATGAATCAGTATATCCAGCTTGCAACTTGTATCAGCTACAAAAATACTGACGGCGAAATCATCAATGCGGAGCATGATGCAATCGGAAATAAGGCTATTGCTTTTGTTGGCACTTCCGGCATTCAACTCGGCTGGCTTGCATCGCAGGCAGACATGCTCGCAGAGGACTGGAAGATTGTCGATTAAAATCCCGTTTTAATACCATTAAAAATGCATTTAAACAATATTAAAATCCCTTTCGGAAGAAAATTTCCGAAAGGGATTTTTTACATTCTGTAATTGGATTTCTGATTTTTTTTTGCACAAACAAATGAAACCTTCACAAATGATTGCGCTTAATGTTGCATGTGGTGGAGGCGAGGGGAATTGAACCCCTGTCCGAAAACCCATTCTCACAACTTTCTACGAGCGTAGTTTATCTATGAAACATTCCCCGCACACACCGCCGACAAACAGGCTGTATGTGAAAGTAGTTCAAATACATTCCTACGGTGTGAACATGCCGCCGGAACGTTCACCACTCATCGATGCCCAGACACAGGCCGTGGTACTCCTGTGGAGGACACCTGCGGACACAGCCGCAGGCTGTTTAAAACAACAGAACTTAAGCAGCGATAGCTACTGCGTTCTTGTTGTAGGAAACAGAAATGTTATTTTTAGCGTTTATATTTAAACGTGCCGCTTTTAGAGAGGTGCAGCGCCTCTGCTCGCTTATCATGGTGCAAAGCCCCCGTCGAAACCGGTACGCCCCCATAATAGATTTATTGATTCCGTGATTTAAGTACTCTGTCGATAGTGCGTTTGGCATCACGTTTTGCGGCATCCTCGCGCTTGTCGTAGAGCTTTTTGCCTTTGCAGAGTCCGAGCTGAACTTTCACTCTGGAATCTTTGAAATAGAGTGAAAGCGGCACAAGGGTCAGGCCATCCTGTTTTTGTTTGCCGAACAGTCTGTTGATTTCGGCTTTATGCATCAGGAGACGGCGCACACGCAAAGGGTCACGGTTGAAGATATTGCCTTTTTCGTAAGGTGAAATATGCATTTGTTTGATGAACAGTTCGCCGTTTTCGATACTGCACCAGCTATCTTTGAGATTGACACTTCCCTGCCGGATAGATTTGACCTCTGTGCCGGTGAGTTCGATACCGGCTTCAAAAGATTCCAGAATAAAATACTCATGTCTGGCCTTACGGTTTTCTGTGATGAGCTTTGTGCCTTTGGTGCGCATGATTTCACCTTGCTTTCTTCTGATGTTATGATATGATAAAAATCAGGGATTATTCTTCTTCAAAGCTGTCCAAATCCAGGTCATTGATGACATCACGGAGGGTGACGAGTTCATCAGCGGTGAGAGTAACGCCCTTCCCCATACGGGAATGGTCAGGAGACCAGTCACGGATATCATATTTAGGTTCGCGGTCATTCCAGCTTACGAGGTTGAATTCTTTTGTCCAGCCGCGGCCGTTATCGCCGAGTTCAGCAATATGCTGGGTAATTTCAAATTTGAGTTCTGCCATGTAAAATCCTCTTTTCTGATAATTGTAATAAGCATATTTATATTATACACGATTCGGAATAAATTTGCAAGTGTTTTTTGAAAATTTTTAAAATTTTTTATTTTCAGGATTCGACAGAGAAAAAACCGTCCGGAACGTGCGGACGGTTTTCAGGAATTATTTTTTCTTTCTGCTTTTTTCGGCTTCTTTCTTGACAGCGGAAGCTCTGGGCTGTAAGTGAACGGGTTCGGGAACTTTGGGTTTCTGGGTATAGAGGACATGTGCATAGATGCACAGTACCAGATAGACAGCGCACAGGATAACGCTCAGGAAAATGGCTCTTGTCATCCATTCGGTGTGCGGAAAATGTTTTGCCAGAGCAAGATAGTATTTTCTCTGTGATAATTCAACAGAAGAAGTGGAAACTAAATCAATGACGGCTAATTCCTGTCCGGAAAATTTCAGAGTGACCGTGCCGAGCTTTTCGCCTTGTTCCACAGGTGCAGAAACGTTATCTTCCAGTTGAATTTCCTGTACAATAGAATTGATATCTGCGCCGTCATACCAAAGAGACATGAAGGATTTCGCCGGCCTGACAAGCACATAGTCCACGCCGTCGCCGTTCTGGACGGTAATCTGTCCGAGTTCGGTGCTTTCACTCAGGATTGTCTGATAATTGAAATGTGCAAAAACCCATTTCAGCAAATCACTTGCATCTGTCATGTGATAATATTTCAGAACGCCTTCTGTATCCGTAAACGGTGCGGCCAGCAGAACAACAAGGAAAGTATTTCCGTCCTTTGTACCCTGACATACGATATTTCTGCCCTGCTGATTGAGGTTTGCCGTCTTGATGCCCTTGACACCTTCCAGATAATAGGCGGAATTTTCCTGCATCATGGCATTGGAATGTGTCCAAATCCATTCATCCATTTTATGGCGTTCTGAATTCTGTGTTTCCGGCGCATAGGAAACTGCCGAAGCAAAATTCAGGAACTTGCTGACAGAAAGTGCATACTGTGTGATTTTGGTCATATCTCTTGCCGTTGTCTGCTGTGCAATGTCATAAATTCCGGTTACGTTTGTGAAATTGGTCTGGGTACAGCCGATTTCTTTGGCTTTTGCGTTCATCATATCGACAAAGCTTGCTACACTTCCGTTTCCGTAGTGATTGGCCAGCAGAACGGAAGCTTCACAGGAAGAAGTCAGCATCACGGCATAGAGCAGCTCTTCTACTGTAAGCACGTCGCCCTCGTAAATATCGGCATAGCGCAGGTCATCCGGATATTCTGTATTCTGATAGCGTTTTACCAGTTCGGAATCACAGACGATTTGTGTATTTAAATCTGTATATTTTTCCAGAATCAGGGCAGTTTCCATAATCTGCACGAGCGAGCCGGGCATATACTGGACATCTGCATTTTTCTCATAGAGAATATCGCCGGTATCTGTATTGATGAGCACGCAAGCGGCACTGTTGATTTCAAAATTAGGTGTAAAAGAAACCGCCTGCCCTGTCAGTGAAGTGCAGAAACAGCAGACAATCAGCACAGACATGAAAACACAAAGCAGTTTTTTTATTTTTTTCATGAAAAATCCTCCTGTTATGAACTTATCTGTCTTATTTTAACACAAATATATGTGTTTGTCAACTGGCATCAGGAATTTTTCAGATAAATCCCAACAGTCAGATATGTCGCAAAAGCTGTCCACAGCAGATAGGGAATATTCAGCAGACCGGCAGATTTCCGGATGTTTCCGAACCGCTTTATCATCCAGATGACCAGAATCAGGAGAAGAACAATCACAACCACCGCACCAAGCAGAGATTTGAATCTGAAAAAGACAATGCTCCATGAAAAATTCACGGCAAGCTGAATGAAATATAACAGCAGGGCTTTTGATTTGCGGGAATCGGAAGCTTCATAAATCTGAAAGGCAGAAATCCCCATCAGTGCGTATAAAATCGCCCACATCACTGGGAAAAGCCACCCCGGAGGCGCAAGCGGAGGCTTTTCCAGTGTGCGGTAGAATTCCGAAAAATTCCCCCCTGACAGCAGTCCGGACAATGCGCCGACAAGTTCCGTTCCAATGACGAAAATTAACAAAGAAGTCAGTTTTTCTTTTTTCATGAGACAGTCTCCCTCCTTAATCTATTGCTATTCTATGCAGAATTTTCCGGATTATGATTTTATCTGCCGGGAATGCTCACGATTTTTTCTTGCAATTTTCACATTTCTGTTTTCATTCTCTCAAAATCAGGATGTATAATACAGACAATGAAACAAAACAAACCATTTCTGAAAGGATGGGATACCATGAAAAAAACAACAATGATGATGACAATGCTCAGCGTACTGCTCGCTTTTACTACAGCCGGATGCAATTCAGTTTCTACAGATGTTTCTACAAGTGTTGCTGAAGAACAGACCGAAAATCATTCCAGTGCAGAAACTTCTGCTGAAGCTTCTGTCAGAGAGACAATCACATTCGATATTAATCCGGATAATACTTCTTCTGAATTCGTATCCTTCTCGGAAGAATCCACAAGCACTGCCGTGACAGCTTCTTATCTCAGCAACAGCACGGGCATGATTGATACAACAGATTTATTTTCCAGCCGTGACTTGGAACAGACAGCTGACCTGACAGATGCGCAGTATCTGACAGTTTCGGATAACGATACTATCAATATCACAGAAGCCGGTGTCTATGTCATCAGCGGAACAGCACAGGAATGCAACATCTGTATTGAAGCCAATGAAGATGCCAAAATCCAGCTCGTTCTGGACGGCGTGAATATTACCAATACAGATTTCCCTGCTGTGTATGTAATTTCGGCTGATAAAGTCTTCATCACAACGACAGGCACAGAAAATAATCTGACCGTTTCCGGAACATTCCGTGCTGACGGCGATACCAATACAGATGCTGTCATCTACTCCAAAGAAGATTTAGTCCTGAACGGCACAGGCACACTGAATATCACATCTGCTGTCGGAAACGGCATTACTTCCAAAGACGATATGAAATTCACAGGCGGTACTTATACCATCAATGCCGGAAAAGATGCCATTGAAGCCAATGATTCTATCTCTATATGCGGGGGCACATTCACCCTCAATGCAAACAAGGATGCTATGCACTGCGAAAATGACGAAGCAGAAGGCACTGTCTATATTGCAGACGGCACATTCACAATCAATTCTGCAAGTGACGGCATTCAGGCGACCAGCATTCTCCAGATAGACGGCGGAACATTCAATATCAAATCTGCCGAAGGCTTAGAGGCTACTTGTATTCAGATTAACGGCGGAACGCTTTACATTGATGCTTCTGATGACGGCATCAATGCCACAAGCAAGAACAGTGCTTATTCCGTAGCTGTCGAATTCAACGGCGGTGATACTACCATCATCATGGGTCAGGGCGATACAGATGCTGTCGATTCCAACGGTTCAATTTATGTCAACGGCGGTACTATCGACATCACAGCACCGACATCCTCTTTCGACTATGACATGTCTGCTGAATATAACGGCGGTACTATCATTATCAACGGCGAACAGGTTTCCGAAATTCCGCAGTCTATGATGGGCGGCGGCGGATTCGGAGGCGGCGGAAACTTCGGCGGCGGCGGTTTTAGCGGAAATCCCGGCGGCCGCGGCGGTTTCGGCAACAGAACAACGTAATCTTCTTTCATAATATACCCTCTCTGAAAATAATTCCGGCTGACACGGCCGGGATTATTTTTTTATCAGATACATATCAGCTATCAGAAAATCTGATAGCCGGTTATCAGAAATAAGAAATTGACAAATAACAAAACCTGTGCTATAATAAATGCATACCAAACAGATAGACTTACAAGACTTAGACATGAAAGGAGTCTTCAGGATGATACCTCAAACAGTTACCCTGTTTTGTCTCCGTTCTGTTGTCAGAGGACTTGACCGAATGCCCCTTACAGAACGATGTTGACCCTATTATAATACTACAGGATTTATGATATTTACAGAGAAAAATCATCAAGAGAAAGCAAGAAATCATTTTTAAGAAATTATTTATAAAATCTATGGGCAAAAGCCCTTTCTATATCAGGAGGAATTTATTATGTCAGAAAAGAAACTTCATTTTGAAACACTTCAGCTTCATGTTGGTCAGGAACAGGCTGACCCTGCTTCCGATGCAAGAGCTGTTCCGATTTATGCAACGACTTCCTATGTATTCCATAATTCCCAGCACGCCGCTGACAGATTCGCGCTGAAAGATGCTGGAAACATCTACGGCAGACTGACCAACTCCACACAGGATGTGTTTGAAAAGCGCATTGCTGCTCTTGAGGGCGGTGTGGCAGCTTTGGGGCTGGCATCCGGTGCAGCTGCGATTAACTACACCATTCAGGCACTAGCAAAGGCCGGTGAAAATATCGTTGCATCCAAGACGATTTACGGCGGTACTTACAATTTGCTGGCACATACGCTTCCGCTTTACGGAATTGAAACCACTTTTGTTGACCCGGAAGATGAAAATGCTTTCACAAGTGCCATCAACGACAAGACAAAGGCAATCTTTATTGAAACATTAGGCAATCCGAATTCCAATGTTATCGATATCGAACGTATTGCACAGATTGCCCATGCACACAACATTCCGCTCGTGATTGACAATACCTTTGCAACGCCCTACCTGGTGCGCCCGATTGAATATGGTGCAGATATCGTGGTACATTCCGCAACGAAGTTTATTGGCGGACATGGTACAGCAATTGGCGGTGTGATTGTCGACAGCGGTAATTTCGACTGGAGCAAATCCGGCAAATATCCGTGGATTTCCGAACCAAATCCGAGCTATCACGGTGTCAGCTTCACAGCCGCCGCAGGGGCAGCCGCATTTGTAACTTATATCAGAGCGATTCTGCTGAGAGATACCGGCGCAGCAATTTCCCCGTTTCACGCATTCATCTTCCTGCAAGGTCTGGAAACCCTCTCCCTGCGTGTAGAACGTCATGTAGAAAATGCCCTCAAGATAGTAAACTATCTGGCAAATCATCCGCAAGTGGAAGCTGTGCATCATCCGTCGCTGGAATCTGAACCGAGCCACAAGACTTATCAAAAGTACTTCCCGAACGGCGGGGGAAGCATCTTTACATTTGACATCAAGGGAACAGAAGACGATGCTAAGAATTTGACCATCTGCCGATTTTCAGTCTGCTTGCGAATGTTGCCGACGTAAAGTCTCTGGTAATTCATCCGGCCTCTACAACACATTCCCAGCTTACCGAAGCGGAACTGCTGGAACAGGGCATCAAGCCTACCACTATCCGTCTTTCTATCGGCACAGAGCATATCGACGACCTGATTGATGCTCTCGATACTGCTTTTGACGCAATCAAATAAAAAAATCACCATCCTGATTCTCACAGCAGCTCTCCTGATTCTTTTGGAGAGCTGTTGTTGTATGAACAGAAAAGAACGGAGTGAAACTATGACATTACAGCAAATGCATTATATTCTGACGATTGCTGACAGCAAATCTATGAACAAGGCCGCCGAAAAGCTTTATATCGCACAGCCGACACTCACCAGCGTCGTGAAAGAAGTAGAACAGGAAATCGGCATTCCAATTTTTTTAAGAACGCACAAAGGTGTGACTGTCACCAGTGAGGGAGAAATTTTTCTTGCTTCCATCCGGGGGCTGTATCAGCAATATGAAGAAATACGGAATCAGTACACCGACGGCGGAAATTTCCGGCGAAAGTTCAGCATTTCCATGCAGCATTATTCCTTTGCGGTCAAGGCATTTATCGAAACCGCCAAGCATTACGATACAGATGAATTTGATTTAATCATTCGTGAAACCAGAACCCTGAATGTAATTCGCGATGTCGGCAGTCTGAAAAGTGAAATCGGCATTCTGTACATGAGCGAACAGAACAGGCGCATTATCAGCAAACTGCTTCGGGAACAGGAGCTTGAATTTCATACACTGATACAATGTCCAGCCTGTGTGTATCTGGCGAAAACGCATCCCCTTGCCTGTCAGAAAGAGCTTAGTCTCAGTCAGTTAGAGCCTTACCCATGTCTTTCATTTGAGCAGGGCAGTGATGCAGATGTCTATCTAGCAGAAGAACTCCTCAGTGAACATGTATTTCAGAAGACCATCAAGGCAAGTGACAGGGCAACAATGATGAATCTTCTGGAGGGGCTTAACGGATACACGCTATGTTCGAGCATTTTCAATGAACGTCTGAGCAATGACCAGTTCTTAGTGATTCCGTTCAAGGCGAGTGCAGACACTCCCAATACGATTATGGAGATTGGCTATATCACAAAGAAAAATGCTTCTCTCAGCAGTATGGGAAGACAATATGTCAATGAAATGCTGAAATCTATCAAAAATGCTTAAGACTGCTCCGGCAGTCTTTTTTTATAATTCACATATCAGAAAAAATGAGAATCAATGCTCATAAATTCCTATTGGACAAACGCAGAAAACTATGCTATAATAAAAACATAGCAAACATATATATTTGCTATGTTTTTAAAAATCCATGATTTCTGACCAGAACGCATCCCAAAACTGCAAGACCGCTCCGGCGGTTTCAGATTTTCCTTTCAGCTATCAGAAAATATGATATTCAATACTCACTAAACCATATTGGACAAATACAGAAAACTATGCTATAATAAATGCATACAAAACAGATATATTTTATATGCAAACAAAAAAGGAGAGATTTATGATGAAATCAAATATTCTGAAACGAACTGCTGTGGCTGTAGCTGCCGTTCTGTCGGTGCTATCTTTTACAGGATGTTCACAAACAACTTCCAATACCGGGACTGTTTCCGACGATACAGCAGAACTGCATAACCTGAATGTCGGCTATCTGGCATCTCCCGGACACCTGCTTTATTTTGTCGCACAGGAAGAAGGCATCTTTGCAGAAGAAGGCCTGAATGTGAATCTGGTGCTGTTCGGCGAAAACAACAGCGAACTGACCGCTCTGGAATCCGGCAAGATTGATGTCGGGGCATTCGGGTCAAGCGAACTTGTCACCTATCTGGCAGACGGTCATGAACTGACAGTGTTCGGCGGTGCTATGATTGCCGGCCACGGCCTGATTGTCAAGCCGGAACTGGTAGAGGGCATTCCGCCGGAAGATTGGTCTCTGGAACTGCTGGAAGGCAAGAATATCGGTGTAGAAGGCGTAGACTCCGGACATATCGTCTATCGTTCCGCACTGAAACAGCTGGGTCTGGAAGACAGCACAAATTTTCTCATCTTTGCAGACGGCGCAGATGCTTACAATTCCCTGAAAAATGACGATATTGATGCCGCTATTCTTTATGCGCCCTATCGTATCTTAGCAGAAGATGAAGGTTATGTCATCTTATCCAACAGCGGAAGCGTCGAAGGCTTTGAAGACCATGTATGCTGCCGTCAGGCTGTGACAAATGCTTCTCTGGAGCAGAACCCGGATATTTATGAAGCATTTCTCCGTGCCCTGATTCGCGCCTATCATTTTTATCAGGAAAATCCTGAAAAAACTATTCAGGATACAGCAATCTATGTAGATGTGGAATTAGATTCCCTCAAGAAAGATACTTATGATTACGATTCCCAGATTGCCAACCCTGACCCGGATATTCTCGGCATGACAAACTTCTATCATGCTCTGGTAGATACCGGATTTACAGAAGAATTCGACATTTCGCAAGGTCTGTCCGCAGAATTATATGACAAGGCATTAAATGATATTATTGCCGAAAATCCTGATGACAGCATTTATCAATTTTTACTGGATTATCACAACAGGAGGGATTAAATGGAACGGCTGAAACGGTTATACTCCCCTGTCCAGATACTGTTTATACTCAGTATTCTGATACAATTCCTGCCGAATCATACGAAAAAGCCGGGAAATCTGCTGTATGCCGTCGGACTGCTGGCAGTGCTGGAAGTGATACAGATTCTGATTGCATTTCTGCTTCCTGCCGGGCGGGATTACAAAACCATCAACGGCATATTCGGTGTCATTTTCTCAGCAGTCGGCATCTGGACTCTGCTCACAGCCAAACTGGCATGGATTCCGCAGGATATCTTTAAAGCACCGGACGTTGTGACAGAACAGTTTGTTTCTGATTTGCCTCGTCTGATAACAGACCTGGGCGCAAGTCTGACGACCATCACAGCGGGCTACCTGCTCGCACTGGCGACAGCTATCCCGACAGGCCTGTTTCTCGGCTGGAATGCACAAGTCGGCAAAGTCAGCGAACATATCGCAAATTTTTTAGGCTCGATTCCGCCGATTGTCTTTGTTCCCTACGCACTGGCATTACTGCCGACATTCAAGAGCTGTTCTGTGTTTGTGATTTTCATCACAGCATTTTTCCCGATTCTGTCAGGCACTATGAGCGGTGTACAGAATATCAGTCCGGAAATTCTCAGCAGTGCAAAAGTACTTTGCGTACCGAAAATTTCCATGCTGTTTCAGATACTTCTGCCGGCATCTTTGCCGCAGATTTTCGACGGCTGCAATATGGGCTTGCTGCTTTCTTTCATCCTGCTGACTTCAGCAGAAATGATTGGCGGTAACAGCGGCATTGGTTTTTATATACAGTATTACACCAATTTCGGCAACTTTACCAGAATCATGGTCGGCATTGTCTTTCTGGGCACGGTCGTGACTCTGATAACCAATCTGGTCAAGATGCTGGAAGCGCATCTGCTGCGCTGGAAAAAATAGCAGAACAATTCAGAATTACAGAAAGGAACTATCAAGATTATGGCAAGAAACATTCAATTAGATTTGGAGACGGTGGAAAACCGTGAAATGCGTCTTGGTTCTATCACTTCATGGGACGGCAAAGCCTCTGAACTTGTGGAATTATCACGCTATGAAGAACGTGCGCTCCGGCAAAAAGGCGGCTGTCCCGGTGCAGGCAAGAACGGTGAAGGATGCCGTCTCTGCGAACTGAATATGCCGTTCAATCAGCAGAGCATGTGTGCGAATTCGATTGCCGCATGTCAGGCAGGCAACCTGCGTGACTGCGTACTGATTCAGCATTCTCCGGTGGGATGTTCCGCACGAAATCCGGAATTTAACCTTGCGTTCCGCAACGGCTATGAACGCCGCGGCATGAAGCCGAGAAATATCAACATCATGACGACAAATCTGCTTGAAAATGACATGGTATTCGGCGCATCTGAAAAGCTCAAAAGAGCCGCAAGAGAAGCGTTTGAACGCTATCAGCCAAAAGCTATCTTCTTTGCTATGAGCTGTTCAACTGCTATTATCGGCGAAGATTTGAGCAGTATTGCTTCTGAAATGGAAGATGAGCTTGGCATTCCTGTCGCACCGATGCAGTGCGAGGGATTCCGCTCGAAGCACTGGAGCACCGGCTTTGACGTGGCACAACATGCTGTACTCCGGCACATTGTCAACAAGCATCCGAAGAAACAGCCGGATTTAATCAATATTGTATCTCTCTGGGGAACGGATTATTTCACTGATATGCTGAAACCGCTGGGACTGCGTGTCAATTACATCATGGATATTGCAAGCTTTGATGAACTGGCGCAGACTTCCGAAGCTGCATGTACATCTGCTTTCTGCCATACATTAGGTTCTTACTTTGCAACAGCACTGGAAGAAGCCTACGGTGTACCGCAGATTCGTGCTCCTCAGCCTTACGGATTCGCTGGTACAGATGCATGGCTCAGAGCTGTAGCAAAACAGGTCGGCAAGGAAGCTGAAGCAGAAGCCTTTATCCAGTCCGAACATGAACGCGTCAAGCCGAAGGTCGAAGCACTGAAAGAAAAATTAAAGGGTGTCAGCGGTTTTGTCATGACAGGTTCTTCCTACGCACACGGATTGATTTCTGTCCTGCGTGATTTAGGAGTTACAGTAGATGGTTCTGTTGTTTTCCATCATGACCCGATTTATGACAGCGGCTATGAAGAACAGAATACTCTGAAAACACTTGTCGAAGAATACGGCGATATTCCGCATTTCACAGTCAGCAAGACACAGCCGTTTCAGCTTCCGGCATTATTGGAGCGCGTCAAGGCAGATTTCATCATCATCCGGCATAACGGTCTTGCACCGAACGCGGCAAGAATGGGCATTCCGTCCTTTGCTATCGGTGACGAGCACTTCCCTGTCGGCTATGACGGCATCATCCGTGTCGGCGAAGCCGTTATTGAAGTACTTGCACGCAGAAAAATGAATCAAGTATTACAGAGACATGTATCACTTCCGTACAGCGACTGGTGGCTGAAACAGAAAGACCCGTTTATTCTGGCAAAAAATCCGGAAGTATTAGATGAGGAGGAACACGACTAATGGCTAAGAAAAAACATACAACACTTACACATCCGCACTATGCATGTGCAATCGGGGCGGCGTATACAGTATCGGCGATACCGGGAGGCGTTCCGGTTATCAACTGTGGCCCTGGGTGCGTTGACCAGCAATATTTCACAATGTCATTCTGCAACGGTTTTCAAGGTTCTGTCGGCATTGGGGGCGGTGACATTCCCGGCACGAACACAGGCGAAAATGAAATTGTTTTCGGCGGTGCAAAGAAGCTTGACGGTGTTATCAAAGCCGCGCTGAAAATCATGAAAGGTGATTTGTTTGTTGTACTGTCCGGCTGTTCTCCTCAGCTAGTCGGTGATGATGTAGACTCTGTTGTCAGAAAATACCGTGAGCAGGGCTATCCGGTAGTTCATGCAGAAGTGCCCGGTTTCAAAGGAAATAACCTCTGGGGACATGAAGAAACGGTTATCTCCATTATTGACCAGTTTGTCGGCGAAGCAAAACACATCCGCCGTCGGAAGAAGCTCATCAATCTGTGGATGGGTGCGCCTTATTTCAACACATTCTGGAGAGGTGACCTGATTGAAATCAAGCGCATTCTGGAAGGTGCTGGCTTTGATGTCAATGTCTTTTTCGGAAGTGAAAGTGCCGGGGTTTCCGAATGGAAATCGATTCCGAAGGCTTCTTTCAATCTGGTAATTTCTCCGTGGCTGAATCTGCGTGTTGCGGAACATCTGAAAGAAAAATACAATCAGCCGTTTCTGCATATTCCGGTAATTCCTGTAGGGGAAGAAGCAACCAGTGCATTTTTACGGCAGGTTGTTGAATTTGCAGGCATTGACAATACGCAGGCAGAAAAATTCATCCAGAAAGAAGCACAGCGTTATTATTATTTCTTTGACCATTTTACTGATTTCTTTGCAGAATACTGGTTTGGTCTTCCGGCACAGTTTGCGATTATCGGGGATGCGGCATATAATATTGCAATTGCGAAATTCCTTTCTGACCAGATTGGCCTGATTCCTGTCGGACAGATTATCTCTGACAATACGCCTGTCAAATACCGTGATGCTGTTGCAGCACTTTATACGGAACTGTCTGAAAACGTTCCCGGCAATGTGGAATTCATCGAGGACGGCTATCTGATTGAGCAGAAGCTCTCACAGTATGACTTCGGCACAGGAACACCCCTGATTCTGGGTTCTTCCTGGGAACAGGATGTTGTTGAAGAATTAAACGGCATTCTGGTAGAAGTCGGCACAATTGCCACAGAAGAAGTGGTTCTGAACCGGACATATATCGGTTATACCGGGGCATTACAGCTTCTTGAACGGGTTTATTCTGCATCTGTGGGCGGAAAATAATTCCTGGTTTGGTTATCAGATATTTTTAGATGTCATTCTAAGAAAGTACAATTGGACAAATCCTGCATGATATGCTATAATAATATCATACCAAACAGATAGAAATAATAGCAATTACAAAGGGGTGATTTTTTATGAAATTCCGTGTAGCCGTTGCATCAACGGACGGCCTTGTCATCAACCAGCACTTCGGCCATGCAGAGAAATTTCATATTGCAGAATTAGATACAGATACATCATCTTATGAATATCTGGAATCCAGAACCGTTCAGCGTGTCTGTCAAGGCCATGAACATCATACAAAAAGTTTTGATGCCGTCTTGCAGACACTTTCCGACATTCAGGCAATTCTGGTTGCCAAAATCGGACAGGGTGCTTCTGATTATCTTGAAAGTCATGGAATGCTGGTTTATGAAGCACCGTTTCTGATAAATCCGGTACTGGACAAAATTCTGAACGACAGGCTGTGGGAGGTGGATGCATGGCAATCTCATACGAAGAACTGACTGACAAGCATCCCTGCTATGCAAGAGGAAAGCGCAATCAGTCCGGCAGAATTCACCTGCCAATCAGTCCGGTGTGCAATATTGAATGCCGGTTCTGTGACAGAAGAATTAATGATTATGAACAGCGTCCCGGTGTTGCTTCTACAGTCATCAAACCGGAAGAAGCGATTGATGTCATTCAGAAATCTCTGGAACTCTGTCCGGCAATCAAAGTGGCCGGCATTGCAGGGCCGGGCGACACGCTCGCTTCTGATGATGCGCTGAAAACATTCCGGCTGATTAAGGAACATTTTCCGGATTTGGTCAAGTGCATGAGCACGAACGGATTGTTATTATCCGAAAAGGCGCAGGAAGTCATTGATGCGGATATTGATTCACTCACAGTCACTGTCAATGCAATTGACCCTGAAATTGAAGCCAAGCTCAACAGAGGGATTCTCTGGCACGGGAAACACTATACTGGTGTGGAAGCGGCTGAAATCTTAATCCGGAATCAGCTCGAAGGTATCCGGAAAGTCAGTACCGCAGGCATTACCATCAAAGTCAACACAGTGCTGGTTATCGGCATCAATGATGAACATATCGAAGAAATTGCAAAAACTGTGAAAGAAGTAGGGGCTTCTATCTATAACATCATTCCTCTGATTCCGCAGCATGAGCTGAAAGATTACCCTGCACCGACCTGTGCGCAGATTGACGGTGCAAGACTCCGGGCACAGAAATATATTGATGTGTTCCGGCACTGTCAGCGATGCCGTGCAGATGCTATCGGCATTCCGGGCGAAAAGGACTACGGCGACCAGATTTGGGTTTCCAGAATTGCGCATAAGGATACATTTTCGCACGGCTGACCACAAAGAAGATTTCATGCCCGCAGGTGCTTTATCCTGCACAGGTCTGCACCGCAGGCTCATAGCGGTGCAGTACCTCCGTAACCAAATTTATTTTTTAAATTTTAAATATGATAAATATTCTGAAAGGAAGTATGATTTATGGCTAAAGAACTCAGACAGATTGCAATCTACGGAAAAGGCGGTATTGGTAAATCCACCACTACACAGAATCTCACAGCAGGTCTTGTGGAACGTGGCAGCAAGGTTATGGTCGTAGGATGCGACCCGAAAGCAGATTCTACCCG
>SVNI01000027.1 GCA_015066975.1 Ruminococcus sp.
GGTATCGGAAAAGTTAACGCGGCTATCTGCACCCAGATTATGATTGATGTGTTCAAGGCAGAACAGATTATCAATACTGGTATCGCCGGAGGGATGAAAGCGGGAATCAAGGTGCTCGAAATCGTGATTTCGACAAGCGTACTTCCTCATGATTTGAATGCCCATTTCTTAGCCGACTATCCGCCGTATCATGCCGAATTCGAGGCTGATGAAGATTTGCAGAAACTCGCAAAATCGGTCTGCGATGAAATGCAGATTGTTTCCCATGCCGGAAAAATCGTTTCCGGAGATGCTTTTATTACAGACAGCGAAGTCAAGAAGAATCTGATTGAAAAATATAATCCCTGTGCTGTCGATATGGAAACGGCTTCTATCGGGCAGACGGCTTGGAGAAATCAGATTCCATTTGTCAGTGTCAGATGCATTTCGGACTTAGCCGACGATGACGGCGCAATGTCCTTTGATGAATTTGAAATCTTAGCTGCAAAAAGAGTTGCTGAAATCGTCATGGCAATGTGCGAACGGGAATGAAACGGAACGCAGAAAAAATCACATTTCGGGACTTTGCCGGAATCGACTTCGGAGAGGGCGAAATTCAGTATCATCAAGGCTATGTTCTGTATGTTGTCCGGAATTCCGGAATCCGGCTGGAAGTCATCAGTCAGCCGTATTATCAGTATCTGAGCATTTTCAAAGAGGATGTATGTCTGTATTCTCTGCGGAGCAGTCAGAAAGAAGAATTTCTCTCTTATGTGAAAAATACCATCAGGGACATCAATGCCGGAAAATTCCGGAATAAGAAATCACTTAGAGAACAGGCATTTCAGATAGTGCAGGAACGGAATCTTACCAGTTATATGAACAATACCAAATGGCGGAAATTTCTGAGAATCGTCATGGAAAAACTGCCTTTTCAGCCGGATTATGTCTATAAATTATTATCTGATTCTCCCGACAGAAGCGATATTCAGCCGTTCCGGAACATTCCGCAAAGACAGGGCTGTTACTGCGGAGAATGTTTTAATTACTACAGATTCTATGAAATCGAATGGGTCAGGATAACGCCGAAATATGCCGTTAATCACGGCGGAAGACTTATAGAAAATCTCGAAATCTTTGACGAAACCGAAGAACTGATTCAGGAACTTGAAAAAGCACATATTCCGTTTGAAAGAGAAGACAGGGATATTATCATTTACGGCTATCGTTAAGAAAACAGGGAAGTCCGGAAGGATTTCCCTGCTTTTACTTGAAAGGGGTAGTATCATATTTATCTCGGAGCTTCTTAAGGGCTTTCTTTTCCAGACGTGAAACATAAGAACGCGAAATATCAAGCTTTTTTGAGACTTCTTTCTGTGTCAGCGGAATATGATTGTATAGCCCGTATCGGTGAATCATGATTTCAAGTTCCCGTTCATCAAGGCACTGCTCCAGAAAATCATATAACTGCTTGGAATGAATCGAATATTCGACTTGTTCTTCCAGATTCGTGCCGTCTTCGAGAGTGTCCATCAGGGTGAGGGTGTTTCCGTCCTTGTCGGTCATGGCAGGCTCATTCATGTGCAAATCAGTGAGATGCTTCTTCTGTGCCCGGAAATGCATCAGAATTTCGTTCTCGATACATCGTGAAGCATATGTACTGAATTTTGTATTTTTATGATAATCAAACGTATCGACCGCCTTGATTAAGCCGAATGTCCCGATAGAGATTAATTCTTCCTGTTCTTCGCTTCCGTGATATTTCTTGACGATATGCGCCACCAGCCGGAGATTATGTTCAATCAGCTTGTGACGGGCTTTCTGACTGCCGGATTCCATCGCTTCAAAGCAAGCGAGTTCTTCTTCGGGGCGGAGCGGTTTTGGGAACAGGTTCGGCGTGTCTGCGTGGAGAATCCAGAAAAACAGCCTGCTGAATACGGTCAGCAACATGACAGCATACACCTCTTTTAATTAAGATAATGCAGTATATGCCGGAGGGCTTTTCCGTGTGACAGATAATTTTTCAAAGTTCACAATTTGTTCACAAATGCAGAGGGAAAATGTGCTATAATAAAATGCGTACTTTAAAACTACAATGCAACAGCAAATTTCTGAAAGGAAGAATGAATCAAAATGAGTAAGAATTATGATGAACTCAGCTTTACAACAAGGGCTATCCATGTCGGAAACGACGCCGATACTGCTACCGGTGCGATTGAACCGGCTGTTTACATGGCAAACAGTTTTCTTCTGCCGTATGATGCCTCCCAGATGGACTGGTCAGCCAGTGAAGCCAATATCTATACCAGAAACGGCGGTGTCAACCAGGGAATGCTGGAAAAGAAAATTGCTAACCTTGAAGGCGGCGAAGATTGTGTAGTACTCGCTTCCGGTGTAGCAGCACTTTCTGCGCTGTTCTTCACAAAGCTGAAAAAGGGCGACCATGTGATTTTCTCGACTGTGACATATATCGCAACTTACAGAATTTTCAATGAACTCTGGAATGAAAAATGGGGTATTGAAACTTCTATCGTAGACTGCACGGATGTTGAAGAAATCAAGAAAGCAATCCGGCCGAATACCAAGCTGATTCATTTCGAGACTCCCGGCAACCCGACACTCTGCATCTGTGATATTGAAGCAATTGTCAAACTGGCGCATGAACATGGAATTCTGGTTTCTGCGGATAATACATTCTCATCTCCGTATAACACACGGCCGATTGAATATGGTGTCGATTTCGTAGTAGAAAGCCTGACAAAATATATCAACGGTCATGGCGACTCCATGGGCGGTGCGATTATCGGTTCTCATGAAGATATGGATAAAATCCGTTATCAGGCGCAGGTAAATATCGGCGGATGCATCAGCCCGTTCAATGCATGGCTGATTCAGAGAGGATGCACCACGTTTCCGCTGAGAATGCAGGTGCATAATGACAATGCGCTTGCCATTGCAGAATGGCTGGAGCGTCAGCCTTGTGTCAGCTTCGTAGCTTATCCGGGTTTGAAATCCCATAAGGGTCATGAACTCGCCAAAAAACAGATGAAGCGCGGCTTCGGCGGTGTGCTGAGCTTTGGTCTGAAGGGTGAACATGATTTGTATAACAGAGTAGTCACACATCTGAACATTTTCACTTCTGCGGTATCGCTGGGCAATGCAGCAAGCCTGATTGTATTTCTCGGTGAAGATGATGAAAGAATGTATCTGTATCCGCAGGAATTCCACGGCGGTTTCTATCGTGTTGCTGTCGGCATTGAAGATAAAAACGACCTGATTCATGATTTGAAACAGGCATTTGAAGCCGAAGGTCTGGAAACAGTTGACTGATTTTGGTATAAAATATGAACAGACTTCTGAATGTCAAAGGAAGCCTGTTCATATTTATGTCATATAAATTTTGCTCGTTTAAGGAATAAAACGCAAATCACGGCAAGGGAATATTCTTGTTTTAGTTCATAATTCACAAATAAAATACACAAATTCGATACTTTTCTGTATGCATTGGCATGATGTATAGAAAACATACATCAAGTTTGTTCATTATTTATTCAAAAAACACTTGACAAATTCTTAAAAAAGTGTTAAAATAAATACAACGAAATACATAAAAAGTATTAACAAAGAATTAAAGGAGTTGTGTATTATGAAAAAAATGAGAAATTTACTTATTGCTGTTATGACTATCAGTATGCTGGCTGGTACTTCCGCTGTATCTATGGTTTCCAGTGCGGCTGATGCAGAAGCAATCAATGAAGAAACTGTCGCTGCTGAAAATTATTCTTATACTATAGACGGTGATACTTATAGTTTTTATGATTATCAGCATCAAATCAGCATCGTTGACGGCACTCTGAAAGACGGCAAGGATATTTCCTTCTATGGCCTGAATGATGACGGTAATCTGGCAACCGTATATTTCAACGTACAGGCTGATGAAGGTATGGCTGTTGTGGTTTCCAATGATGCTATGGTATATATCAATTATGCGGGCGGAGAAATCACAGAAACAGAACGTACTGTCGGTACAGTTGACCTGTTCGGTTTTGATATGAGCCTTGCTGACAGCACCATGACCGGCATGATGAAAGTATTCAGTGCAAGCTTAGGAAGCTTTGTACAGGCCTACGGCAGTACACAGGCAGATTATTCTGCTATCAGCGGCGGCGGTGCGCTGTCCGGAACTGTGGAATATGTCAGAAGCAGAGCACAGAATCTTGTTCTGATGGATGATAATTATATCACCAATCAGGCAGGTTCGGCAAATACAGCTTTCATGGCAAATGAATGGGGCATCTACAGCGGCTATCAGGTCGTTGACGGTGTGGATTACAGCACATTCTGTTTCTTCGGCACACAGGGTGATGTATATTATTACGGCTATGCTAAGACAGAATCCGGCTATAAAGTTATCACTATGAAAGGTACTGTTTCCGAAGTGGATGACAGAACCAAGACTGTAGCTCTCAAACCTGTGGATATGAGCAGAACTTCTGATAATGCTTCCCAGTATATCACCAAGATGGCAAGCTGTCTCATGGCGGCACAGGGCGGTACATCTCTGAATCTCGATACTCTTGAACTGTATATGACTTATCAGTTCACCAACAGAGGAATCAAGCCGGTTATCGAAGCTTCTACTTCTACCGCATCCGGAACACTGGCTTACAGTAACGGTGTTTATACTGGTACAATTCAGGATGAAAACGGCAATGCAGAAGAATTATCCGTAAAAGCTGATTACTGGACATATGTTGTAACCTCCAAAACATCCGGTATATTTACTGTGGACAGATACAGAAATTGCAGCAGTTCTCTTGCCGATTCCAATCCCGCTGCACAGTGCTATGATTTCTATTATGTACTCCCGGCGGACTGGTTCAGTTTCTGGACTCCCTGCTGGAGCTGGACTTCTTACAGCAACTGTGATTTTAGCTGGCTCAGCTACTGGTTTCCTTGCTGGGGTTAAGTTTTAATTCCTGATAACACAGTGTGAGCATTACCGGTTTCTCGGTAATGCTCACTCAGTATGAATTTTTATTATCATGAAAGGGGAAAGCCGTCCCGGAGAAAAAATCGTCAGATTTTGGACGGCAGTACACAGCTATGAAAACATTTCGTTCACACAAACAGAAAACTACAGAGCCGGAAGGTTTCAATCCACGGGTTTATCAAATAATTGGTTCTGTGTTTGCGGTGCTTTCCCTGCTGAATCTTGCAGTCGTTATTTTTGCATTCAACCGCACAGGATACGGCCTGTATCATGCAGAAGATGCCGTTGCTCATGTCGCACAGATTGAACAGTGTCTGCAAAGTACAAACGAAAGTGTTCTGAATATTGTTGTTCATAAGAATAATTATCAGACGATTGAAAAAGAAGTTCAGGAAATTCACGATGAATTTATTGCACTGAATGAAGAAGCTGAAGCACTTCGCGCAATTGACCTCTCCAGTATTGACAACACAATTATGAGCGATTTTGAATCTGCAATGATAAAAGTAAATGCCTATCATCAGGCACTTCTGGCTTATTCTGATATGTTCAAGGAATATGATGAAAACAGTCTCGCAGACAAGGAAAAATTAAACTATTTCATGAACATGATTGAAAGCAAATACGGGACTGATATCGAACCGCTCAAAGATGATGCTACCTCTGCCATGAGTGCGGTTGTAAAACATCAGAATGAATCAACTTACACATTTTATGTCAAGATTGCGCAGGAATTCCTGTTTGTGATTGTGTTCATGCTGGTTACCATGTCAGTTGGCTTGAATTCCATTCATTTTATGAAAAACAACGCCCGGAGAGATGCTGCCGAAATTCAGCAGAAGAAAAAAGATGCACTGGAAACGGCACAGGAAGCCTCCCATCTTCGCCGGAAAGCCGTTGCAATTGCGTATACCAATGTCCTGACAGGGCTTAAGAATCGTTATGCACTGGAAGAAGATTTGCAAAAACGTCTCAAAACAGATGATATGACTGTTGCTATCTTCAATTTTGATAATTTCAATGAACTGAATGAGAATTATGGCCGTAACTTCGGGGATAATTTCCTGATTACCATTGCAGATACCGCAAAAGAAAGTTTTTCGGATGTATTTGATATCTATCACACAGATGCAGATGAATTTTGCTTTGTTATGAAAAAATTCGGAAGCCAGATGGAAGCTGACAGCAAAATTACACAGATTGTGGAAATGCTTTCCGGTCCGGTAGAAGTTTCTAAATTAAAAGTACAGCTTCACGTTTCCGGATGCATTTATCATTATCAGGCAAGCGAACGGCTTGATATGAATTCCCTCTTTGTGAAGATTGACAGAACAATGAAAGAAGCAAAACGTGGCGACGAACACAGAATTCTGGAAGTAAACAGTCTCTACAGCCGGAATGTAAGTCAATGAATTCAGAAAAATATAAAAAACAAGCTCCTGCCGGATGACAGGAGCTTTTCCATTTCTGCAATTATGCTTCGTTGGTTGTCATGGTAATGCCAGAACCGCCTTTTTCATAGAAAGGAACAGCATCACGGAGCGCAGCTTCACCAAACTTGTTGGTTGTCGGTACGATAGCCAGTTCTACATTGCGCAGATGCGGTTTTGCAGCAGCAGCGATACCGTCAAACAGTGTCTTGACAGCAGCTTCACCGCCGGAAGTATCTGTGTCAATTACAAGTAAGAAATTCGGGTTCGGCTTGTCTTCACGTTTCATGACACGCAGATATGCCTTGTTGATTTCTTCCTTGGTTGCCAGATACGGTCTCAGAGCTTCCAGAAGTTCAGTCGGTTCTTCTTTGAGTGTGCCAATCTGAATCTGTGTGCCGGGCGCAATGGCTTCTGTGTTCTGGATTTTGAACAGGCTTTCCAGCGGAATCATGATATTTTGACCAAACGGATTGATAACAGCACCTGCAATCTGATTTTCCGGATTTCTTTTCAGGAATTCGCACAGGTCTCTGTAAGCCAGAGCAGCGAGCTGATGATTATTGGATTCCTGCCATTTGCGGAGTTCAGCAATGTCTGTAAACAGGGGGAAATATTTCTGACCCTCTGCGTTATTGAACAGAACAAAGCTGATTTTTGGCTGTTCCTTGAGTTCGACAGTGCCGTCAGCATTTGCCTGTGCCTGCTGTTCGCTCTGGATGTTTGCAGGAACGAGGAAACGTGCTGCCTTTACATGATTGACGAAAGTTACTTCTGTTTTCTGATTGCGCTCCTGTTTCATAGCGTCCATTGCCTGTACCAGAGCCGGATTTGTGATAGGCTGCTGGCTTTGTTTGATTTCTGCCAAAATGTTCACCTCATTATAAATTTAAAAAAATCAATTTGCTTACGCAACTGTTATAGACATTATAACATAAAAATTTCATAAAGTCAACACTATTTTTAGAATATTTTTTCCGGAAAATAAAAAACAGATAACATCATAAATATAAATGAAAAATCAGGAGCACATGACATACAGTCCTGCCTCCTGATAGTTTTTCATCAGTCATGCTGTAATTACGCACGCTCCACCTTGCCGGAACGCAGACATCTGGAGCATACATAGATGTGACAGGGAGAACCCTTTACAATTGTCTTTACACGCTGTACGTTCGGTTTCCAGGTTCTGTTGGAAGCTCTGTGAGAATGAGAAACCTTGTTTCCGAAAGTCACGCCTTTGCCGCAAACTGCACATTTTGCCATTGAAATACACCTCCCGTTCATGTTGTTCTTTCTTTTGAAAGCTGTGTAAAAAACACTTATGTGATATATTATAGCATAAAGTCAGAAAAAAAGCAAGTGTTTTTTCAAAATTTTTCAAAAAATATTTTTCATAAAATTTTTCTGGAAAATAGTCTTGCAATATCATGGGAATTGTAGTATAATAGAATAGTGTATTGATTCAGGAAAGGGATGATTTTTTGACTTCGGACAAAATCATAGAAATACTGGTTCGGGTAATGATGATTCTGCTGATTAATCCGCTCCATGAGTTCGCTCACGCATGGTCAGCACATAAGCTGGGGGATGACACGGCCAAACAGGCCGGAAGAATGACAATTTCACCGCTGGCACATATTGACCCGTTCGGTGCAGTTCTGCTGTTGTTCTGCGGATTTGGCTGGGCAAAGCCCGTTCCGGTGAATCCAAACAATTTCAAGAATCCAAGAAAAGGTATGATGCTGACAGCTATTGCAGGGCCTTTTTCCAATCTGCTGGCGGCACTGGCCGGGATGATTGCTTTGCAATGCTATTCCGGAGATACAGAAACGATATTCTATATTCTATATTATTTTGTGGTGATTAATATTAATCTCTGTGTATTCAATATGATTCCTGTACCGCCTCTGGATGGTTCAAGAGTACTGACGTATTTTCTCCCCCCGAATGCGGCTGTCTGGTTCATGAAAAACCAGAGATATTTCTACGGAATTGTGATGCTTCTCATGGTAACCGGAATTCTGAGCATTCCGCTGTCGTATGTGGTCGGCTGGGTTTATAAGCTCCTGTATTACATGACAAAATTTCTGGCGGTAATCACATGACAGAGATGAATTTTAAACTGGATGTCTTTGAAGGCCCTCTGGATTTGCTTCTGCACCTGATTTCCAAGCATCAACTGAATATTCATGATATTGAAATCACAAAATTATTAGAACAGTATTTATTATATATCAATACCGCAAGGCAGCAAAATCTGGAACTTGCCGGGGAATTTCTGGAAATGGCCGCAAGACTGGTTTATATCAAGGCGGTTTCGCTTCTGCCGAAGCCGGAAGAAGCCGAAAAGGCCAAACAGGAATTACAGGGCACTCTGATAGAATATGCACTTGCACAGACGGCCGCCAGACAGCTCCGGGAATATTTCATTGCAGATGATATCTTTGTCCGCAAGCCTATGAAACTTCCCAAAGTACAGCAGATATATCAGCTCCGGCATTCTCCTGACAGGCTCGCCGAAACGTTCGCACAAATCGGCAAAGAACGTATGAAAGGACAGTTATTATCTGACAAGATTACAGATACTGTCACACAGGCGAAAAGCGTTTCTGTCCTTTCCAAAGTCGTTTTTGTGCTCCGGCAGCTCTACGACGGAAAAACCGTCACAGTCAATTCGCTCTATGACGGCGTAAAAGACCGTTCTGCAAGAGTCGCCACGTTTCTGGCAGTTCTGGAACTGACCAGATTCGGCAGAATCCAGCTAAATGAAGATAATACGCTCCTGACAATGTGTGAGAAAAAAGGACGGTGAAGCATCTCATGACAGAAGAAAATCATCTTTCCGCAATGGCGGAAGCAGTGCTGTTTGCTGCCGGAGAACCGCTCGAAACTTCCAGAATTGCACAGGCACTCGGCATTTCAGAACAGGAAATCCCGGCTGTCATGCAGAATCTACAGAACCGCTACACAGAAACAGATTCTGCCCTGCAAATTCTGCATCTGGAAAAAGCATGGCAGTTAGCATCAAAGCAGGAGTTCGCACCTGTCATCCGGACAGCAATGGAAACACGGCGGATGCAGCCGCTCTCCAATGCGGCAATGGAAACCCTGACGATTATCGCCTATAATCAGCCTGTCAGCAAGGGCTTTATCGAACGTGTCAGGGGAATTGACAGTTCTTCTGTGGTGAATTCGCTCGCAGACAAAGGCCTTGTCGAAGAAGCCGGAAGAATTGATGTTCCCGGTCATCCGATAGGCTACCGGACGACAGATTTGTTTCTGAGGGTGTTCGGCCTGCATTCCCTTGACGAACTTCCTGACCCCAGACCGTCTGACACCGGCGAACAGTTTACCGGTGAACTGACAGAACAGGATGTGCCGTCATGATATTTCTGTTCGGAATCCTGAAACTGCTGATGAAAATTCTATTTACAGTTTTATTGATTATATTAATCTTGATAATTATTATCTGTCTGTCGAGTGTGTCTGCTCATATCAGCTTCTGGGAAGGTAAATTCGAGTGGAGTATTCGATATTTCGGCCTGAAACTTCTGCCAAGAAAAAAAATATCCAAAAAGCCCAAATCTTCTGAAAAAGATAACAAAGAAGATGCTTACGGAAAAGATGAGAAGCAGGAAACAGAAGAAAAGCCTGAAAAACTTTTGATGGATGCTGTCTGGGAAAAAATGCAGAAATTTGCAAAACGAATGGATATGGCCGGAAATGCTCTCAGTGCTCTGCCCCCTGCGCTCCGGTGTTTCGGAAATGCCCTGACATGGTATGCCATTGAAACGGATATTCTCATTGCAGATGAGGATGCTGCCGACTGCGCCAGAAAATACGGTCTGATGCAGATAATTTTCCAGAACCTCTTCAGCCAGACCGGAAATCTGATGCATGTCAAAAGAAAAAATATCCGTATCCAGTACGATTTTATCGAGGATACATGCAGATATAACTTCCGGTGCAGAGTGAAAGTCCATATCGGCAAGACGATTATCGCCGGAATTGTATTCCTCTGGAATTATTTCAAAGACAGCACACAGGCGAAAAAAGAACTCGTCAGTCAGAAACTATAATCAGCGGGACAACCGCGGAAGGAGATTTTTTATGAGTGAACACAAGATTAACGGCTTTATCGGTGTCAGCGTGGAAAAAATCCGCAGTATGGTGGATACAGATACCATGATTGGCAATCCGATTCCGTGTGGAGACGGCGTGACGGTCATTCCGGTATCGAAAATTTCTGTCGGATTTGCATCCGGCGGTTCGGATTTGCCTTCCCGTACTGCTAAGGAATATTTCGCCGGCGGTGCAGGTGCAGGCATGAGTGTCAAGCCGGTGGGCTTTCTGGTTATCAACAACGGTGAAGTCCGCATGGTACAGCTTTCCGAAAACGGCTCGGATGGTGCGTCTTCCCTCATGAGCCAGCTTCCGGATATCGTTGAAAAACTCAGCGGTATTTTCTCAAAAGACAAGAAAGAAAAATCTGAAAAAAAAGAAAAAGTCAAAGTCAAGAAGACAGATAAGTCCGAAGTACAGGAAATCACCGAAACTTCTGAAACTTCCGAAGCCTGATTCATAAAAAATAAGCTGTCCGCATATACTCTGGCATGAAAATCTGAATGCCGGAGGTTGGACAAATGCTTACTGTTATCAGAAAATATGTGCTTATGCTGGTGATTCTGCCTGTATTCCTGCTGTGGAATCTGACAGAACTGCCGGTTCATGCTGTTCTGACTGTTTCTGCAAAGGCCTGTATCTTGATAGAAGCTTCTACCGGACAGGTCTTGTTCGCAGAAAATATACATGAAAAACTGCCTATGGCAAGCACAACCAAAATCATGACGACGCTCCTGACTATCGAAAGCGGTGATTTGGATACGGAATTCATGGTAGACAGTCAGGCGATTCATGTCGAAGGTTCTTCTATGGGCTTGCAGGAAAATGATATTGTCACGAAACGTGCGCTTTGTTATGGAATGCTTCTGCCGTCCGGAAATGATGCGGCAAATGCTTCTGCTGTGGCCGTCGCCGGAAGCATTCCGGCTTTTGCAAAACTCATGAACCAGAGAGCCGAGGAAATCGGCATGACAAGAACCTGTTTCGTGACACCATCCGGACTGGAAGGCACTGGGCATGGCGCATCTGCTTATGATATGGCACTGCTTGCCCGTGAAGCCTTACAAAACGAAACGTTCAGAGAAATCTGTTCTCAGGCTTCTGCAACAGTGAAATTCGGCAATCCGCCGTATCAGAGAACACTGTATAACTCCAATAAGCTCCTGCGCATGTATGACGGCGTTATCGGTGTGAAAACAGGCTTTACCGACGAAGCAGGAAGATGTCTTGTTTCTGCCTGTGAGCGGAACGGTGTCACGCTTATCTGTGTCACACTCAACGACCGCGATGACTGGCATGACCATATTCAGCTCTATGATTACGGCTTTTCACAGGTTAGCCCGGTAACGCTCGAAGTTCCTGCACTCACACAGAAGCTTGTCGGAAGCATTCAGGACAGTATCAGGCTCAGAACAGAAGAACCCGTCATCATAGGCGCAGTCAATCATGATATTTCAGAAATCAGCTATCGGCTGATGCTTGCGCCGTTTGCCTATGCCCCTGTAAAAGACGGCGAGGAACTTGGCAGACTAGAATATTATTTCAGAGATACGAAAATCTGTTCTGTTCCGCTTCTGGCAGACGGTTCGGCAGATGCCGAAATCTTACCCGAAAAAAACAAATTCATGCAGTTTCTGGATAACTTGCGCAGTATCCTGAAAAATGCATAAACTCATAACAAGAAAGAGAGAACAAAAATGGCAGAAATCAGAATTCAGAAATTTCTTGCGGATGCGGGCTACTGTTCCCGGCGCAAGGCAGAAACCCTGATTGAAACAGGGCATGTCAGGAAAAACGGCAGACCTGTCAAGTTAGGAGACAAGACTTCTTATAAAGATTTGATTACCGTGGACGGCGAAAAAGTCATCATGCCCCGGAAAAAGTCATTCCGTTATATCATGCTGAACAAACCCCGCGGTTATGTCACAACCGTGTCAGACGAACTCGACAGACGCTGTGTCATGGATTTGCTGGATGATGTGGAAGAACGTGTCTATCCCATAGGCAGACTTGACCGTAATTCCGAAGGCTTGCTTCTGCTCACCAATGACGGCAAGTTTGCCAATGATATTATGCATCCCAGCAAGCACATCACAAAAACCTATCGTGTGACGGTCAGACCCTCCGTTACTGAAGAACAGCTCGCGCAGATGGCATCCGGCATCGTCCTTGACGGCAAGAAAACCCTCCCGGCGAATATCGTCGTTCTGAACAACGAACAGGGCAGAGTCGTTCTGCAAATCACTATCAAAGAGGGCAGAAACAGACAGATTCGCCGTATGTGCGAAGCGGTCGGACTGGAAGTCGCAAGACTCCGCAGAACCTCCATAGGCCCTGTCAAGCTCGGAATGCTCAAGCCCGGCACATGGCGCGAACTCACCCCCGAAGAACTCAGAGCTATCCGGAACGCTATCGGAAAGGAGAGCTAATATGCTTGAAATTTTGGAAACCAATGACTTTGACAGATATTTCCCATTAACTGCAAGGATTCGTGGAGATTATCATCTCAGCGAACTCAAGGAGGGCGACGAAGTAAAAGGCTTTATTGCTTATGATTATCATCCGGAAGAAGTGGTAATTTATGCCGTTGATGCCGTAAATCGTGACTATAATTATCTGGACGGGCTTGTCAGGTCAGTATTATTCAAGGCAGAACTGAAAGGCATTGAAAAAGCAGTTTTTTGTGAGTATAATTCTACAGTCTGGGAACGGCTGGAATTATTAGGCTTTGTGAAAAATGACCGGAAATCAATTGAAAATATTTCTGAATTTATGGAAAACTGCAAAAAATGCAAAGAAAATCCCGCAAACACTTGAAAAAAATCTAAAAAAATAGTATCATGAAGATATATGATATTTTTTATGTCAGGAAGGAAGATAATTGCAAATGGAAAAAAATCTGAACAGTCCGGCAAGACAACTGCTGACAGCTCTGTTTGATGACGGTGCTTATCAGGAAATCGGCTCTTATATCATGGAGAAAGATGCTCCCGCAGGCGTTGTGACTGCTTACGGCTATGTCAACGGCAATCCAGTGTATGCATTCGCACAGGACAAAAGCATCGAAAATGGTGCGGTCGGTATGGCACAGGCCGAAAAAATCAGCAAGCTTTACGGCCTTGCTTCTAAGACCGGTGCGCCGATTGTCGGTATCTATGATTCTTACGGCGCATTCATGGACGGCTCGGCATCTTCTTTGAATGCCTACAGCATTATGATGGAACAGGCGGCCGCTGTTTCCGGAGTCGTACCGCAGATTTCTATTATCGCTGGTGTATGCGCCGGCAGTGCCGCTATGATGGCATGTGCTGCCGATTTCGTCATCATGGCAGAGGATGCAGAACTGTTTTTTACTCCCAATATTGAACAGAGCAGTGCACAGACATGCGCTGAAAACGGCATTTCTGCCCTGAATGCATCTTCTCCGGAAGATGCTGTCGCTCAGGCAAGAAAGCTGATTAATCTGCTCCCGGTGAATAATATGGCCTGCACTCCCTGTATGGAATATGATGCTCCGGCTGTTGCCGTCGGAACAGATTTCGCTTCTTATGTGGAAAGCATCGCTGACGGTGACAGCCTTCTTGAAGTTTACAGCGATTATGCAGATGCAGCTTATACCGCTCTTGCAACTGTAACAGGCTCTACTGTCGGCATTGTGGGTACAAATAAAGATAAGAAACTGACTGTGGATGACTGCAATAAACTTGCAAGATTTGTCAGAACCTGTGATGCTTTCTCCATTCCGGTTATCACGCTGGTTGATACCCTCGGCTTTGAAGGCTCTGCCGAAACCGAAACCGCTGGTTCTGTCCGTGCGCTGACACGTCTCGCCGGAAGTTATGCCGAAGCAACTACACCGAAAATTTCCGTTGTCACCGGAAATGCAGTCGGCTCTGTATTCGTCGCACTCGCTGGAAAAGGCTGCAATGCAGATTTCTCTTATGCGTTTGAAAATGCATGTATCGCTCCGCTGATGCCTGAAGCCGCTGTGGAATTTCTCTGGCACGACAGACTCAAGGGCTGTGATGACCTCAAGGCAAAGCGTCAGGAACTCGTCAAGGAATATGCTCAGACAGTCGCTTCTGCCGAAGCTGCTGCAAAGCTCGGTACAGTAGACGAAATCATCACGCCTGCGGATTTAAGAAACGCTGTCAGCAAGTCTCTGGCTATGCTGGAAGGCAAGCGTGTGACAAATCTCCCGAAGAAGCATAATAATTTCCCGTTCTGATGGGAATCATTCTGAAATTAATAAATCTGATAAATAATAGATTGGTGGTAAAATTATGAAAAAATTCAATGTAATTGTAAATGGAAAATCTTATGATGTTGCTGTAGAAGAACTCGGCGAAGGTGCTGCGCCTGCTGCTGTTCCGGCTGCTGCCGCTGCACCTGTTGCTGCGCCTGCACCTGCTGCTGCACCTGCTCCGGCCGCTGCTCCGGCCGTGGGTACTGGTGAAAAAGTAACCGCTCCAATGCCCGGTACTATCCTTGATGTCAAAGTTTCTCAGGGCGCAAGTGTCTCCAAGGGTGATGTCATTATGGTTCTGGAAGCTATGAAAATGGAAAATGATATTGTTGCTCCCTGTGACGGCTCTGTCACCAGCATTGTTGTCAAGAAGGGCGATTCCGTACAGAGCGGCGATACGCTCGCCACTGTCGGCTGATTAATTTCTGTTTGAAAGGATTTTGAGAATCATGGCTAAAAAAATAAGAGTAACCGAAACCGTTCTTCGTGATGCGCATCAATCTTTGCTTGCAACAAGAATGCGCATGGAAGATATGCTTCCTATCCTGCCGAAACTCAATGAAGTCGGCTTCAATTCGCTGGAATGCTGGGGCGGTGCGACATTCGATTCCTGTCTTCGCTTCTTAGGCGAAGACCCTTGGGAAAGACTCCGCACACTCCGCCGTGAAATGCCTGATGCAAGATTACAGATGCTCTTCCGCGGTCAGAATATGCTCGGATATCGTCATTATGCAGATGATGTTCTGGAAGAATTTGTTCAGAAATCTGTGGAAAACGGCATTGATGTCATCAGAATTTTTGATGCTCTGAATGATATCAGAAATTTACAGACAGCTATCAATTCCGCAAAGAAAGCTTCACGCGACGGCAAAAAGCCTGAAGTACAGGTTGCTATTTCCTATACAACAGGCGAAGTCTTCACAACGGAATATTATGTTGAATATGCAAAGAAAATTCAGGCAGCCGGTGCGGATTCTATCTGTATCAAGGATATGGCAGCCCTGCTGACTCCCTACAAGACAGAAGAACTCGTCAAGGCTCTGAAATCTGCTGTCGATTTGCCGATTGATTTGCATACGCATTATACATCCGGCCTTGCTTCTATGTGTCTGCTCAAAGGCATTGAAGCTGGTGCTGATATTATTGATACTGCAATGTCTCCGCTGGCTCTGGGTACATCTCATGCGCCTACAGAGTCCATGGTTGCCGCACTCCAGGGCACAGAATATGATACCGGGCTTGACCTGCCGCTTCTGATGGAAATCCGTGAATATTTCATGGGACTCAGAAAGAAATATCTTGACGAAGGCCTTATTGACCAGAAAATGCTTGCTACTGATGCAGGTGCATTGATTTATCAAGTTCCGGGCGGTATGCTCTCGAACCTGCTGTCTCAGCTCAAGCAGGCAGGCAAAGAAGAACTTCTCAATGAAGTACTGCTTGAAGTGCCGAGAGTTCGTAAAGATGCAGGTTTCCCGCCTCTGGTAACGCCGTCTTCTCAGATTGTCGGCACACAGGCTGTATTCAACGTGCTTATGGGCGAAAGATACAAGACTGTTACCAAGGAATTCAAGGGTGTTGTCCGCGGTGAATACGGTCAGACTCCTGTCCCGGTTGACCCCGAATTCCGTAAGAAGATTATCGGTGATGCCGAACCTATTGACTGCCGTCCGGCTGACCTGCTCGCTCCCGAACTCGACAAACTCCGCAAAGAATGCGCTGAATGGGCTGAATCCGAAGAAGATGTTCTCAGCTATGCACAGTTCGGACAGGTGGCTGTCAAGTTTTTCGAGAAGCGCAGAAATCAGAAATTAGGCATTGACGGCAAGCACGGTGATGCCGAAAAGCAGATTCATCCTGTATAATCATTTGATTATCAATTAAATCTATCATGCATTGCCCTGTGATACACATGGGGCAATTGCTGTTCTATTCTCAAATTTATTTTAACAAGGAGGAAAAAGCGATGCCTATTAAAATTCCAGAAAATCTCCCGGCTTATCAGATTCTTGAAAATGAGAATATCTTTGTCATGTCGCAGACACGCGCCGAACATCAGGACATCCGTCCGCTCAAAGTGCTGATTCTTAATCTCATGCCTAAAAAAATAGAAACGGAATGTCAGCTCATGCGCCTGCTGAGTAATTCGCCTTTGCAGATAGATGTCGAACTGCTACAGGTATCGCATGTTTCTAAAAACACCGCCCAGAGCCATATGCAGGCATTCTACAAGACGTTTCCGGAAGTCCGTGACGGATATTATGACGGCATGATTATCACAGGCGCACCTGTGGAGCATATTCCCTTTGAAAGCGTGGACTACTGGAAAGAACTCTGCGAAATCATGGACTGGTCGAAAAAACATGTTTATTCTGTGCTTCATATCTGCTGGGGCGCACAGGCCGGCCTGTATCATCATTATCAGATTCCGAAACGTCTGCTTGATAAAAAATTATTCGGCGTGTACATGCACAAAGCCGAAATCGAAACGCCTCTGCTCCGCGGTTTTGATGATGTGTTTCCTGTTCCGCACTCCCGACATACCGAAAACCGCCGGGAGGATATTGAAAAGCATCCCGAATTGCAGATTCTTTCCTATTCGCCGTTAGCCGGGGTGCTTCTGGTACAGAGTCAGGACGGCAGACAGATTTTTATCACAGGTCATGCCGAATATGAACGTGATACTCTCAAAGATGAATACTTCCGTGATTTGCATAAAGGTCTCCCGATTGAAGTCCCTCAGAATTATTTCCCCGGAGACAATCCCAATTATGAGCCTATTTTCTCATGGCGGTGCCATGCAAATTTGTTATACTCAAACTGGCTGAATTACTGCGTTTATCAGAAAACGCCTTTCAAGGCGGAGGATATTGAAAAACTGTCCTGACAATCTTGTAAAATAAAATAAATCGGAATTTACATGCAGAGGGTGACGGGTCTGCTATATACCCTCTCTGTAAAATATTATTTTCATTTTTCATGCGTAGGATAGTATAAATCCGTCACCCCGTCACCTTTTATAATATTATAAATTCTGGTTTATATCAGGGATTCTCCTGTAGAATTCTGAAAAAGAAAGCATCTGTCGATTCCGCCGGATTCCGGTTATATCGGGAAAGTCCGTAGAGACATTCCGGGTTCTGCGTGATATAGTTTCCTTCTTCCCGGCATATCAGCGTACAGAAGAAACCCATTTCTTTCAGGACGGAAACGCTCTCCCGGCAGATGAAGCCATACGGATAGGCAAAAATCCCTGAAACTGTTCCGGTATGTTCCTGCATTCCGGCTTGCAGTTTGCCTAAATCTTTCCGAAGCATGGAGGTATAGCTTTCTTCATCTTCACCGTATCGGATAGAACAGCCTGCCCGTTCCGCATTGCTGTGCAGATTGTAGGTATGACTGCCGATTTCAATTCTGCCGGAATTCAGCAGTTCCTGCACATCCCCCCATGTCAGATAGGAATATCTGTCGACATGGGGGTCTTTTTCTGCTGTGACATCCGTATAGTAGCCGACTATCGAAATCACTGCACACATGTCGTATTCTTCCAGAAGGGGAAGCACGATTGAAAGATTATTATAAAAGCCATCATCAAATGTCAGCATCACAGGCTTTTCCGGCAGTGTGCCCCTGTGTTCGGTATAAGCACGGAGCTGTTCGGCACTGACGGTATGATAGCCGTTTGCATAGAGATAATATAAATCATTTGCAAAATCTTCCGGCGAAATCTGATAGTCTGTCTGCGGATGTTCCGTCACGCTGTGATACATGACAACCGGCAGAAAAATACCCTCCTGACAGTTTCCGGAAACAGGTCTGCTGACCCAGCCTATTAGAAAGAGACACCCCAGCAGAATTCCAGCCATCAGCAAACAGTTTGCCCTTCCGGTACGATAGCAGTGATACATGAAACTTCACCTCAGTAAAATCTTTGTTTTCTGAATATATGCACAGCCTGTTCCGGAATTGCCTGTCCGGAGAAGAATAATTCCGGTCATTTTGGCATATAGTAGAATAGAAAATCATACCGGAGATGAAAAGCATGTATCTGAAAATAAACTCTCTGCTGAAAAAATTAAGCCTATCCGGAACAATCGTACTGCTCCTGACGGCCGGGGCAGGATGCCTTGTGCAGTATGTTCCGGTATTGAGTGAAGCTTCTTATCAGAAAATGCATCTGGATTTACAGGAGGAAACGCAGCCGGAAGCGGAACTTCCGCCGGATTTGGAAATGCCTGATTTTTATCTTTCACAGGGGTTCGGTATTCTGGAGCAGTCGGAACATGCTGTGCAGACTGTCGCAGAAGAAGTACCCGAAGAAACGGTTTCTGACCCCGGTCAGAAGCCTTATCCCGAAAGTTGGAATCTGACAGGCGGTACTGTTCAGCAGGTGACTTACGGAGAATATGCCGGGACAAGATTTTTCCGGCTTTCCCGTGCCGGACAGGTTCAGAATAAGACCGCACTTTCCAATTCATCTCTTTATGATGAAAGTCATCTTCTGCCGGAATTCCAGATTCAGAAAGACGGTTCGCCTCAGGTGCTTATCATGCATACGCACACGACAGAAAGCTTTGAGCCTTATGAGAGAACGGCCTATGATGCAGGTTTCAATTACCGGACAACGGATAATTCCAAGAACGTCGTCATGATTGGCGACAAAATTGCAGAACAGCTTGAAACTGCCGGAATCGGCGTGATTCATGACAGCACTTTGCATGATTATCCGTCCTATACAGGGTCTTATGAACGAAGTGCCGAGACAGTCAAAAATTTGCTGATTCAGTATCCAAGTATCAAAGTCGTTCTGGATATTCACCGGGATGCAATAGGCGGAGACGGCATTATCAAACAGCCGATAGCCGAAATTGACGGAAAGAAATCGGCACAAATTATGATTATCTCCGGATGTGATGACGGCTCAATGAATATGCCCGATTATCTGAAAAATTTCAGGTTTGCCTGTCTTCTGCAACAGCAGTTGGAAAGCGATTATCCGGGACTGACAAGGCCGGTTCTGTTCGATTACAGAAAATACAATCAGGATTTGACAACCGGAAGCCTGCTGATTGAAGTCGGCTCTCACGGCAATACATTGGAACAGGTGGCTTATGCAGGAGAACTCCTCGGGAGTTCGCTTGTCAGAACACTGGAACAACTGGAGGGATAAAATTGCAGAAATTCCGTCGCTTTTTAACCTGTCTGCTGATTCACAGCATTTTCAGTGCTGTGCTGTTCGGTATGGTTTGTGTCTATCAGAAAAGCTATAATACTATGCACAGAGATGCTATCCGCATGGCGGGGGTTGTGTTGCAGGAACAGAATGCAGAAATTCAGATATTGCATTATCATCTGCCGATAGCACTCCCTTCAGAGCAGAGTCCGTTCTGGTATGGTGCGTATCTGCTGACGGATATGCCCCTGCATTACTGGTCGGCTGTTCTGAAATTCACAGAAAATTCATAAAAAATTAAGAAAATATCTGAAAATTCTGCTTGCAAATTATGGTATAATCTGCTATAATAAAATAGTAATGCGCCTGTAGTTTAGTTGGATAAAACAGAGGACTCCGACTCCTCAGACCGCAGATTCGAGTTCTGTCAGGCGCACCATGAACGGCTGTTTGTCTGATAAAATTCCGGAAAACGGCTATATTACGGGATGTAACTCAGTTTGGCTAGAGTGCTTGCTTTGGGAGCAAGATGCCGCAGGTTCGAGTCCTGTCATCCCGATTTGCTGAAAAAACTGTCTGATTGATTCAGGCAGTTTTTATTTTTTCTGAAATACTGTTGCATTTTTCGCCGAAATTTGCTATAATGATAAAAAACTACAAAGGAGGCTGATTTATGAAATTTTATCAGAAACTGTGTTCCGTCCTGTTGGCCGGAAGCCTTGCCCTGACATCTGTCCTGCTGTACGGTCAGAAGCCAAAAATTCCCGTACAGGCCGTGGAAAAACAGAAAATTGTCATTCTCGGCGACGGCATTTCATCAGGTGCGAATCTCTCCGAACATCAAAAATCTTATGCCGACTGGCTCGCTTACTACACGGATGCCGAAATTCAGAATTTCTCAAAAGATGAAAATACTACCGGGGATATCCTGCAAAGTCTTGAAGATTCCCAGATACAGACCGCACTTTCTGAAGCAGATATTATTATCGTCACTGCCGGAATGAATGACATCATGATGCCGTTCTTTGAAACCGCAAACGCCTATATGGAAGAATTCGGATTTGTGAGATTTCAGGATATCTTTTCGGCTTCTCTGAGTGCATACGGATTTGCAACAGAAGATGACCTCATTCCCTATGCTAACGAACTGGCAGCAGCAGCGAGAAAAAATAAGACTTCCGCGCAGGAAAATCTGAAAGCCATTACAGAAAATCTGATGCAGTATCAGAATGCAACAGTTCTTTATCAGACAGTCTATAATCCTACAGATACGCTTGAAAATATAACTTCGCTTTCTAAAAAGCGTCAGCAGGCTTATAAAAGTGTCTGCAATCCGGTGACTTCTGTCATGAAGACGGCTTTCAACGACTATCTGCACGAGCTGGAAGCCGACGGACAGTGTCTTCTTGCAGATATTTTTTCAGAATTTGCAGGATATGCTTATCTGTATACGAATCTGAATGATTTGAATGCCAATCCCACTGCGGAAGGGCATATCAAGATAGCAGATGCTGTGATAGAAGCACTGGGACTGGAAAAAAAGTTTCCTCCTGAAGAACCTACAGAAACAGAAACTACCACAAGCACGAGTACTTCCACAACGACAAGCACAAGTGCTTCCACGACGACAACGAGCACGAGTACTTCCACAACGACAAGCACAAGCACTTCCACGACGACAACGAGCACGAGTACTTCCACAACGACAAGCACAAGCACTTCCACGACGACAACGAGCACGAGTACTTCCACAACGACAAGCACAAACCCAGCAAAAAAAGTATCTGTCGGCGACTTGAATCAGGATGATACTGTTGATGCTTCTGATGCCGCTGTTCTTCTGAAAACTGCCGCGAATCTCGGCGCAGGTCTGCCAAGCGGTCTTTCTCCTGAACTGGAAAAAGCTGCTGATGTCAATCAGGATGATGAAATTAATTCCGCAGATTCTGCCTTGATTCTTGTCTATTCCGCCGGAAGGGGAACAGGGGAAATCACTGTCGAATTTTCTGAATATCTTAAAACTCTGAAATAAAAAATCAGCCGTGTATGATTTCATACATGGCTGATTTTTCAGGAACACAAATATAAAATGCTGGCTGTAAGTATCAGAATTCCTGCAAAAACAAAATCCAGTACCGAAATCAGTTTCATTTCACGTTGTGCATGTTGGGAAAAAGCTTCTGTATGCTCGAAAGGTGTCATTCTTCGATGGCTGAAATCCTGATACGAACAGAGAAAGACTTCTGTCATGTTTCGCCGGTGATATTCTGAAATCATAGCCGTGATAAGTTCAATAATTCCCATCAGCAGAACGGAATCCGTCCGGATGCAAAACGGAATCACGGCTATCAAAAGAGGAGAATATCTTAGAAAATAGGCTTGTATGATAATTTTCCATTCACGGGGAGTATAATTCCGTTCATGTTTTGGATTCCGAAAGAAAGCATTCTGTTTCCGGAGCTTCTTTTCGTTCTGAAAAGCTTTCGGCAAGTGCTTGGCTGTGCTGATTCTGTCGGAAATCTGATACACAGCGAACAGAATCCACATCAGAACAGAAGCAATCCAGCCGACCGCCGGAAAGACGTTGTTTTCCTGATGCCTGATTCCCAGTATCAGCGAAATCAGAGAAACCCATTCGAGATAGGGGAATACGTTCCGGATAAACGGAAGTATCGGCGGAAATATTTCTGCCGGAAGCAGTTCACATTCCGCCCAGAGTGCGCCTTTGGTGAAGCGATATAGAATTCTTTTCCGGAAAGAGGGGAGATTCTGCCGGATTTCGCGTTTCAGATTCCGGAGTTCTTTATGTGTGCGGTGTTCAGTGAGACGTTTTTCGACAGTATCTCTGTAGCCGGAACAGAGGATTATGAGAAGCAGTAAATTAATCATCTGGAAATATCCCAGAACAGCAGTTATCCAGAACATAAAGCATACCCCCTTTTGGCATATCATAGCATAAAAACAGAATTTTGTCAAGAAAAAATCCGGCAGTCCTGATGACCGCCGGATTTGCGATTTGCAAATTACTTGGAAAGCAGAGCTTTTTTCAGCAGAATGAAATCATAGATATTCACAATGCCGTCGCTGTTCATATCTGCAACGGAATACTGTGCTTTTGTGAAATTATTGGTATTCAGCAGATATTTCTGGAGAGCGACTAAATCAACGACTGTGACAGTGCCGTCGCTGTTGATATCGCCGGAAACTGTCTCCGGTTCGGTTGTAGTAGTTGTTGTTTCGGTTGCTTTTTCTGTTGTGGTGGTGGAAGTAGTTGTTGTTGTGGTAGTTGTCGTAGTGGTAGTAGTTGTAGTTGTGGTTGTCGTGGTAGTTGTGGTTTCAGTAGCCAGATTCCATTTCTGGCAGTTGTTGCCGTTCGGCTGATACTGCTGAACGTTTGCGCCGTTGGCACTGCTTGCGTTGACGATTTCTACCAGACAGCCGTCTTTGGAAGCATGTGTCACAATGCTGTAAGAACCGTCAAGATTCTTTGTGAAACGGAATAACATTGCACTGTCCTTATTGGAATAAGTAACGATATCAATATTACCGCCGTTTGCACTGCTTTCTGCTTTCAGAACGTAGTTGGCATCCTGTACGGAACGGATATAGTAATAATTTCCTGAGCCAAATGCTTTGAGTGTCCATTTCTGGCAGTCATAGCCGTTGGAAGCCCACTGCTGAACGTTGGTATTGTCTGCCATCAGACCATTGTAGATATCCATTACCAGACCGCTGTTGACGTTCTGGAAAGTGTAGATAACGCTGGTATTCATAGCAACACCGGGGTCAGTGACGGCTTCAAGCGTCCAGTCCTGGCAGTTTGCGCCGTTGACTTCCCATTCCTGAGCGTTCGCACCGGATTCTGTGCTTGCGTTGATGATTTCGACAGCAGAAGCTTCACCGGAAACTCTGGTTCTGATTTTGTAAGAGCCGTCGGAATTTTGTGTCAGCATAAACTGCTGGTTTGTACCGCCGTTATACTGATAGATATCGATATTTGTAC
>SVNI01000028.1 GCA_015066975.1 Ruminococcus sp.
GGTCGAGAACAATATTGACTTTCCATTTATTAGGGCGCATTTCCATGCGGAAATCATTATTGCCGCCGTTATTATTGCGCTGATTATTATCCGGATTTTCGCCTTCAGGTTTCGGCGGAGGTGTTTCCTGTTGTGCAGACTCTATAACGGATTCTGATGCTGTTTCAGAAAATGTTGTTTCAGATGCAGAAGTTTCTGTTTCGGAATCAGAAGCAGGCGGTTCTGTCACAGGTGCAGAAGTTTCTTCCGGAGGAGCAGGGGGCACTTCAGAAGGTACTTCCGGCGGAGGTGCTTCTGATGGAAACGTTTCTTCCGGAGGCTGGACAGGTTCAGCAACGGCCGGAACTTCTGTGACAGCCGTGGACTGCGTTTCCGGAGAAGGTGGGGGAGTTTCTTCCTGTACAGGCTGATGATTATCCTCTTCAGGGGGCGGATTATTTTCATTTTCCCACTGCTGTGTTTCCCACTGTTCACGCTCCCACGGAGGTATATCGTAGGATTTCCAGTATTCTTCCCAGTCTTCGTCGTCGAAATCTTCAAAATTGGTATCATCATAGTTGTCATCATCAAACTTCGGCGGTTTCTGGTCGTCCCATTTTTTGTGGGCATATTCTTCATAATACCATTGATACCAGTCATTTTCAGGAGTCAGCGCAAGAGGCTGAATATTTTCTATCTCCACTTCAGCCTGTGCAATGGTTTCCGGTTCTGACGGAGGAATAAACTGGTCGTCCGGGGGAGGAAACTGATTATCCGGAGGAGGAATATCTTCCAGAGGACGGTCATCTTCATTAAGAGTATTATATCTTTCACTGTCAGCAATCTGCGCCAGCAGGTTCATGGACTGTGACTGGCTGACTGTTTTCATAATCATATTGATAGAAGTCAGCATGATGATAAACACCATCACCAGAATGCCCATAGCAGTAGCAACAAATTTTATCTGCATTGCCTTGATGACATCCGGGCGGATAAGTTCCTGCATCCAGTGTGGGAGCTTTTCAATCGGAAATTTTTTCACGCATTACTCGCCGCCTTCCAGAAAATAGCCGATACCTCTTGCGGTCTTGATGGTGATATTAGAGCCGATAACATGCAGTTTTTTTCTCAGAAATGAAATATAGACTTCTACGTTATTATATTCCACATCACTTTCATAGCCCCAGATTTTTTCAATAAAGCGTTCTTTGGGAATGAGCTGTTTCGGATTAGCCATCATCATTTCCATAATCTGGTATTCTTTCAGACTCAGCTTGACGAATTGTCCCTCACGGCTGAGACTGAATGTGCTTTTATTGAGAGCCACATCACCGTATGTAAATTCGTCTGTAATGACTTCGCCTTTTCTTCTGGTGAGTGCACGCACACGGGCGAGCAGTTCACCACTGACAAACGGCTTTGTCAGAAAGTCATCTGCACCGCTGTCAAGTCCTGTGATTTTGTCTTCAATATCTGACTTGGCTGTCAGAAGCAGTACTGGTGTCGAAATATGTTTTTTCCGGAGGATGCGCAGGACATCCAAGCCATTCATTTTCGGAAGCATAATATCCAGCAAGATGCAGTCATACAGGCCGGTCATAGCATATTCGAGGCCGTCTTCTCCATCATAGACAGCATCAACGGAATATTTATTTCTCTTTAAAATTTCGCTTAATGCTTCTGCGAGTGCTTCTTCATCTTCGATTACTAAAATTTTCATAGTGTAATTCCCTCCCATGATAATACTTTTATGATAATGAATTTTTCTTGAAATAAGCTTGAAATTTTTTCAGGTTTATGCTATACTGATATTATTATACTATATTTTTGTGAAAATAGCAAGAATTTTTCTTAAAAAAACGGTTACACTGTTTCTGGAATCTCAATTTTCAGAACAGGAGTGAATCAGAATTATGCAAGTAACACCGGAATTATATCAGGATATGCAAAAACAGGCTGTGCCTCGTTCCAACAGCAAGGTCAATGTACTGATGGCCTTTCTGACAGGAGGGATTATCTGTACAATAGGGCAGATTCTGTTCTTTGCGTTTCAGAATCTGGGCTTCAGTCAGGCGCAGAGTATGGCATGGACTTCTGTCACGCTGGTGATTTGCAGTGCCGTGCTGACGGGCTTCGGCATCTATGAAAAAATGGCGAAACATGCCGGCGCAGGAACACTTGTTCCGATTACAGGCTTTGCCAATGCGATAGCATCTTCTGCAATTGAATCCCAGACAGAAGGCTTTATCCTAGGCATAGGAACGAAAATTTTCACAATTGCAGGACCTGTGATTCTGTACGGAACAACTGCTTCTGTTATCTACGGACTGATATATTATCTGCTACAGCGCATCTGAAGCAAGAGCCGTTACAGGCTCTTACATATTATAATATATATTAATTCATAAAGGAGAAATCTACATGGAAAAATTATACGTCACCCGGCACGGTCTGACCGCATTCAATGCAGAAGAGCGTGTCTGCGGTGCAACCAATCTTCCTCTGACCGAAACAGGTCTGCATCAGGCGGAAGAAATGGCACAGAATGCCTTAGCATTCGGAGATATTGAAAGAATTATCGCCTCTCCCTTACTGCGCGCCCAGCAGACTGCGCAGACTGTTTCAGATGTTCTGCATCTTCCAATCGAAACCGATAACCGTCTTCGTGAATGGGATTACGGCAGTTTTGAGGGAAAAAGCCGTCTGACATCCGGCTTTCAGGAAGCAAAGGCCGAATTCGGCGTGAAAATGCCTGACGGCGGTGAATCCGTTTTTCAGCTTGTTTACCGTACTTACAGCTTGATTGAAGAATTAAAAAACACAGAGAAAAATACCCTTCTGGTATGTCATGGCGGTGTTGCCCGTGTGATTGACAGTTATTTTTATGACATGACTGTTGACAGGTTCATGCATTTCTTCATGGGAAACTGTGAAATCAAGGCTTATAGATTCAAATAATTTTCAAGACCGTTCATGTTCTGCATGGACGGTGCTTTTTTTGACATAGAAAGCTAAAACTGCAATAAACAGAATCAAAATTGCAATTGCAATTGTTTTCAAAATATGATATTATATAAATAATGACATGATTTGTTCATAATTACAGAAAGATGATAAAAACCAAATCTCAAGGGGGAAATTTACTATGCAAAAACCTGAAATCCTCAAAAAATGCTTGAGCTGGCTGACGGCTGCTGCTCTGAGCATGTCAGCTATGTCCGGAGTTGTTGTGAATATTCCGGAAACAACGGCATTTGCAGCCGAAACAGGCTCACGCATCCGTGTGGATATCAACAAGAACGACGGCAGAAAGGCTTCTTATACGAAAACTGCCAATAACTGGATTGTTGACAGCACATATACCTATACTGTCAGCGGCATCACATGCAAGCTTTCCAGTGGTGGAAGCGGTTCTGTCGATTTGGTCAATAACAAGACCTTACAGCTTCAGGATGTCGAAAAAACACCGACTTTCACCATGGATGGCGCGAAAATCAAGGACGGTTCGGGCAATCCAAGTCTGAAACTGGAACTTTCAGGCTTATCAAACGGAACACATTCAATTCAGACGTTCCATGCCTGCGCTGACAGAAATGTGACGAACAGTTCCGTAACCGTGAAAATTAACGGCACAACCGTCGCAACGGGTGTCAAATGCCCGACTTCTCCGGCTGACAGTAATGATGCCGGAACTGCTTACGGAACATTCAGCGGAACTTCCGCAACCATTGAGATTATCGCTGAAGGCAACGGCTCGCTCAATACGCCGTGGCTCAACGGTTTTGAAATCGACGGTGCAGACCCTGTGAATTCTATCAGCAGAATCTATCCTTCCGACCAAGAAAGACATATGATTCGTGAAAACGGTCTTTCATGGACTGCCGGAAAGAATGCTTCCAGTCATAATGTCTATATCGGTACAGATTTTTCCGCAGTGCAGAAAGCAACAACAAGTTCACCGGAATTCAGGGGCAATGTAACGGCATCCAAATTTGCACTTGATGAATCTTATTCTTCCGTACCGGTCTATTACTGGCGCGTGGATGAAGTCAACAAAGACGGCAGTATCACGCCCGGTGCGGTTTATAGTTTTGAAATTGCAAGAGTGGCATTCCCCACGGCCGAAGGATATGGGCGATATGCAAGAGGCGGTCGAGGTGGATATGTCTATCACGTTACCAATCTGAACGATTCCGGCGAAGGTTCGCTCCGTTATGGTGTTGAAACGCTGACAGGCGCAAGAACTATCGTTTTTGATGTCGGCGGCATTATCGAACTCAAAAGCAAGATGACCCTTCCCGAAGAAGGCGGCGATGTTTATATTGCCGGACAGACTGCCCCTGGCGACGGTATTACTATTACACAGTGGGGCTTTGGCATGATTGGCTGTAATGACGTCATCATCCGTGACCTTCACGTCCGCCCTGGTGACAGAAATCTAACAGGTGTGAATGAAGTTTCTGACGGCATGGGCATGTCAAGTTCCAATCACTGCATTATCGACCATTGCTCTATTTCGTGGTCAACAGATGAGGGCTTTTCTTCCAGAAGTGCCGCAAACATTACATTCCAGTGGAATATTATTGCAGAAGCACTGAACAATTCGATTCATTACAATGCCACCGACAGAACCCAGACCGAATGTCATGCTTTTGCCGGGTCTGTCAGCGGATATACAGGTTCATTCCATCATAACTTGCTTGTCAACAATACTGGCCGTAACTGGTCTATGGCCGGCGGTATGGAACAGGATGGCGTGACCTACGGCGGACAGCTCGATATCTCGAATAACGTTGTCTACAACTGGCGTGACCGTACTACTGACGGCGGTGTCCGCAGACTGAACTTTGTCAATAACTATTACAAAGCCGGCGCAGTTTCCAATACCAGCCTGCATGTCGTTTCCATTGACGGCAACGAGCTTGGTACAAGCGATATGCAGAAAATGTATGTTTCCGGCAATATCATGACTGATACCAGCGGAAATCAGATTCTGAAAGCAACAGATGATGCGTGGGCTGCCGGAAAAGCAAAATCCGGTCAGAAAAATGCAACTGACAGCGATGTCAGAAGCGATTCCGCATTCTTCCCGAATTATATCAATCTGGAATCTGCTGAAAATGCATACAAATCTGTTACGAATACCACATCCGGCGCAGGCGCAAATGCACAGGGCTATGACTATCTGGACAGCCGTTATCTGAAAGAAGTCACAACCGGTACTTACACCTATACTGGTTCTAAGGACGGTCTGAAAGGCATTATCGACAGTCAGAACGACGTTGGCGGTTATCCGACAAGCTCCAATTTCAAGGGCGGAACTGCCAAAACCGATACCGACCGCGACGGTATGCCTGACGAATGGGAAACCCTTCACGGCCTGAACCCGAATGATGCTTCCGACGGCGCAATTGTCAGCCTTTCCGCAGATGATTATACTAATCTGGAATTGTATCTGAATGAACTGGCCGGTGACCCTGTAGAATTCAATGGCAATGTCAAGACGATTGATGCATTTTCCAGAATCGAAGCCGAAGAATTTGACGTTCAGGAGGGTATCAGAACACAGGAATGCTCTGATATTGACGGCGGTGAACATGTTGCTTATGTCGAAAACGGCGATTATATCATGTTCAAAAATGTCGATTTTGCAGACGGTGCGAGAAGCTTTACTGCACGTCTTGCCGGAAATGCTTCTGATATTGAAATCTATCTGGACAATATGAGCGGTTCTCCTGTGGGAACACTGAATTATACCGGCGCAGGAAACTGGACGGACTGGTCAGATGCTTCCTGCAACATCAAGACGACAGCAGGAAAACATAACGTCTATGTCAGATTTACCGGAGGTGAGGGCTATCTGGTCAACATGAACTGGCTCACATTCGGCAAAGATGCGCTCCCGGTCAACGGAATGTATTTCAATAACCTGACTGTTCAGGATACGGAAAATTCCGAAGACTGGACTTTTGCAGAAAATCTTGCTGTCGGCTCGAAAGTATTCGGCGACAGAGAAGTGACTTTTACAGAACTCCCTGAAACAGTACTCGGTGCAGAACAGATTCTGACAGCATGTGATTCTAAAAACTATCTGACGGGCATAGCAGGAACGTTTGAAGCTTCTGAAAATATTACTGTTTATGTCGCTGTAGATGCCAGAGTTGAAAATATTCCCGAATTCCTCACCAACTGGACAAAAACAGATATGACCGCCACAAGTTCCAATGATGTGACGTTTGTGATTTATCAGAAAGATTTCTCTAAGGGTGATTCTGTCGCACTTGGTGCGAATGGTCAGTCTGCTTACTGTGTCAATTATGCGGTATTCCTGAAAGAACAGCAGATTCCTGAACCTGTAACAGAAACTGAAACCGAATCTCAGACAGAAATTCCTGTACAGAATCTCCTCTACGGTGATGCTGACTGCTCCGGTTCTGTTGACATTCTGGATGTTATCACCATCAATAAAGCCATTCTTGGAAAAGAAAACCTTTCTGAAGAAGGACTCCTGAATGCAGATGTCAATCAGAACAGTGTACCGGATTCTACGGATTCGCTCAGTATCATGAAATTAATCGTCGGCCTGATGAGTGCTGAAGATTTCCCGATTCAATAAGCAGACTTCATTCCCCAAATAAAGCAGGGCATACATGATACCATGTATGCCCTGCCTTTTTGAGAATATAAGAAGATGGGAACTGCTGATAAAATTAATCACTTGTGCCGTCAAATGTATAGATGAACTTGACACTGCCGTCCATTCCGTCTGCGATACCGGAATAAGACTTATAATCTTTTGAGCTGTCACTGACCGCTCTGAGCCGTTCAATCAAATCATTGACCTGATTGTTATACATATCTGTGATTTTGTCAATACCTTCGGTCTTGAATTTATGCATACCGTCGTCGAGTTCGCCAGCACCATCCTTGAGCTGTTTCACACCGTCTACGAGTTTATCACTGCCGTCTGCGAGCTGTTTCACACCGCTGGCCAGTTCCTGACCGCCGTCAGCAAGAGATTTTGCGCCGTCGCTGAGTTTTACAGTAGAAGTGTACAGAGTCTGCGTGCCGTCAGCCAGCTTTGCTCCCCCGGAAGCCAGTTCGCCCAAACCGCTGTTGAGAGAACCTGTACCATCAGAAAGCTGTAAAATGCCGTTATATAAATCACCGCTTCCGCTTACAAGCTGTCCCATGCCGTCAGTGAGAGCCGCTGCACCGGTTTTCAGTTGGCCTAAGCCGTCATGCAAAGAAGCGTTGCCGTCGGAAAGCTGACCTAATCCGACATATAATGCCTGACTGCCGTCGGAAAGCGCAGTCATGCCGTCAGCCAGTTGCAGACCGCCGTCATTGAGCTGAATCAGACCGGAATTCAAAGCTGTATTGCCTTCGGAAAGCTGTAAAATGCCATTATACAAATCATCACTGCCGACAGCGAGCTTTGTCATGCCGTCGGTGAGCGCGCCGGCACCTGTCTGAACCTGTTCCAAACCTGCGTTAAGTGCTTGATTTCCGTCAGAAAGCTGTGTCAGACCACTGTAGAGTGTTACACTGCCGTCAGAAAGTGCTGTCATGCCATCTGTCAGGGTAACAGAACCGGTTTTCAGTTCGCCGAGTCCGTCATTCAGGCTGGATGCCCCTGCGGATAATTTTGTAATACCTTCGGACAGGGAATTCAGTCCGCCGATTAACTGACTGCTTCCGGATGTCAGGGAAGCAATGCCGTTATCGAGTGCTTCCGCACCGGAAGAAACCTGTTGTGCCCCCTGTGCAAGTACCTGTGAGGACTGATATAATTGTTCTGTTCCGGCTGTGAGAGCTTTGCCGCCTTCATCCGCCTGAGAAAGACCGTCCTGTAAAGCTTCCGCACCTGTTTGCACCTGAGCGAGGCCGTCAGAAAGACCGTCGAGTCCGGCATTGAGATTTTCTGCACCGTCCTGTAAGGCTGTCACGCCGTCTTTGAGCGCACCGCCCTGTTTCATGGTAGCAGAAACCAGTTTCTGACCTGCAATTGTCTGTTCCAGCGTATCAATAACGGATTTCATATCTTCAGAGGGAGATAATTCATAAGCCGTTTTTAATGCTTCGAGTACCTGTTCATTGGCATAAATAGTTGCATCAAGAGAAGAACTTGCAGAATCCAGACCGTCAGAAACGTGATTCAAACCACCGGAAAGAGCTTCTGAACCCTGATTCAGAGCATCTGCACCGGATTTTGCAGAGCTGATACCTTCGCCGAGCGCATCTGCACCCGATTTCGCCGAGCTGATACCGGAAGAAAGTGCGCCGGAAGATTGATAAATCTGTTCTGCACCGGAACTTAATGCTTCTGCGCCGGAAGCCAGTTCCGAAGAACCGGATTTCAGATTTGCACTCCCTTCAGAAAGTGCGCTTGTTCCGGAAGTGAGACTTTCTGCACCGGAATTCAGGGCACTCATGCCGTCTGTGAACTGTGTGAAGCCATTTGTCAGTGCCTGAGAACCGTCCTTGGCTTGTGCGATACCGTCTGCCAAAGCATCCGCACCGGACTTTGCAGAGCTGATGCCGTCTTTCAGAGATTCCGCACCAGGAAGTACCTGTGCAAAGCCGGAAACCAGTTTATCAGAACCGTCCTTAGTTAAAGCGATACCGTCAGCAAGTGTATCTGTTCCGGATTTTGCTGAACTGATGCCGTCTTTGAGCGTCTCTGCACCAGGAACAACTTGTGCAAATCCGGCAACTAATTTATCAGAACCGTCTTTAGCCTGTGCAATACCTGCAATCAGAGGAGCTGCGCCGTCTTTGGCAGTTGTCAGACCGTTTTTGAGTGTTTCTGCACCAGTCATCACCTGAGCAAAACCATCTGTCAGAGCATCCGAGCCGTCAGAAGCCTGAGAGATACCATCAGCTAACTGCTGTGCACCGTCACCAGCGGAGGTGATGCCGTCTGCTAATTTTTTTGTACCGGATGTTACCTGACCGAAACCATCAGCCAGCGCGGAAGAACCGGATTTCGCTGTTTCGAGACCATCTGAAAGTGTTTGCGCACCGTCTGCAACAGTTTTCGTACCGTCGGCGAGCTGGGATGCGCCGGAACTGAGAGCATCTGCGCCGTCGCTCAATGCATCTGCACCGTCAAGCAGTTTATCAATGCCGTCGGTCAAGTCTCCTGAACCGTCGGATAATTGCTTGATACCATCATATAATTTTGTTGTGCCGTCGCATAAATCATTAGCGGCTTTGTTGAGGTCATCGATTTTATCTTTGATTTCATCAAGAGAATCTGTGTCGTCTAAGTCCAAATCGCTGAATACTTCATTGGAAACGACTGTGACAGATTCATCCATAGAGAAATTGACAACATCTGCTTCAACTGTGAAGCTTTCCGGAATGTCAATATCAATATCTTCCATATCATTCACGCCGAGACTTTCTGCAAGTCCGGGGAATGCCATACCGACAATGATTAATTTTTCGCCGTCGGAGATGACTTTGCCGTTAGTCACTTCGACATTCTGGAAAATTTCGTTATCCAAAACAGCGGTGCTTGCTGTCATGAAAGGTACATACATTGTCACGTTTTTGCCGTTGACAGATTTTGTAATTTTCTGATTGTTGATGTACTGCCATTCGATAACCAAATGTCCGCTTTTGCCTTTGATGTCATCAGGATTATCATAAGTTACACCGTCGAGGGTATAAGTCATTGTAACAGTGACAGGGAGTTCATCTGCACAGTGACCTTTGTAATAAATATCATTTCCGCCGGCAGCCCATGTCATGTCACCGCTTCCGGAATACGTTTCGTCACCCTTAACGTTTGTGATTTCTGAAAGATTTGAGAAATCAGCCAAGTCGGAAAGGGCTTCCGGATTTTTCAGCCAGTCGCTGACGACAATATCACGGATATTGGAATTATTATTGCATAATACATAAACTGTTTCATCCTTGAAGGCATTGCCTTCGGAAGCAATTCTTGTGACGGAAGCGGAATCCTGTACGGAAGTTTCTGTCTCAAGAGCAGAAGTATTAATCACTGCTGTGTTTTTCTTCTGGTTATAAGCATAGAATCCTGTAGCTCCTGCGGAAACTGCAACAGCGAGTACACAGGCAACGGCTTTTTGATAAGTTTTCATGATAATACGCTCCTTTCATGAGATGGGTATGAATTTTGAGAATTCTGATTTTCAGGGGTGAATCCTGCGCTGGTCTTGCAGATTAACTTATCCAGCAGCATGAACAGAGAGGGCAAAACCGTCAGAACAACTACCATTGAGATTAATGCCCCTCTGGATAACAGTGTGCAGAGTGAAGAAATCATGCCGATTTCTGATACAAAGGATACGCCGATTGTTGCAGCGAAAAATCCCATTGCCGAAACCATAACGGATTTCATGGAAGTCAGCAGGGCAATGCTGACAGATTCAGTTTTGGACTTTCCGGAATGACGTTCGGAACGGTAACGGGTAGTCATCAGAATTGCGTAGTCTACCGTTGCGCCAAGCTGAATTGTTCCGATAACAACAGATGCTACAAATGGAAGCGAATCGCCAAGATAGTAGGACATGCCCAGATTAATCATGATAGCCAGTTCAATAACTGCTACCAGAATCACCGGAAGTGTCACGGAACGGAATGTCAGTGCGATAATTACAAAGATAACGGCAATGGATAAAATACTGACGGTTGTAAAGTCATGGTTGGTGATTTCAATCAGGTCTTTTGTCGCCGGAGCTTCACCGATTAACATGCTGGTCTTATCGTATTTCTGCGCAATTGTACTGAGTTCTTCAACCTGTTTGTTGACTTCATCAGAAGCGACTTTATATTCAGAACCAATCATCATTAACTGCCAGTCACCGCTGACAAGTTTTTCTTTTGCACTTTCCGGAACAACTTCATCCGGAATCGCTGTGCCGACAATGGAATTAAAACCAAGTGTAAATTCTACACCCTCGACTTCTTTCATTTCGTTGAGCATCTTGTTTACGGTTTTGGCATCCAGAGAAGAACTTGCAAGAAGCATATGTGTACTGTTCATGCCATATTCTTCGGAAAGTTTTGCATTTGCTGTCATGCTCTGAAGATACGCAGGCATTGTGCTGTCGAGATTGTAATATACATCATAATTTTTGTAGCCGTACAGAGCAGGGAACAGAATCACCATGCCGAGCGTCAGGAACAATGCAAAATGCTTGATGATGAATCCAGAGACTTTGTTGAATTCCGGAATGAAATCTTTATGAGAAGTCTTTTCGATAGCTTTATCAAAAATCAGAATCATAGCCGGAAGTACTGTAACACATGCGATAACGCCAAAAATAACCCCCTTTGCCATGACAATGCCCATATCCAGACCAATGGTAAAGCTCATAAAGCACATGGATAAGAATCCGGCGACTGTCGTAAAGGAACTGCTGACAACTGAACCCACTGTTAAAGAAATCGCATGAGCCATAGCTTCATCTTTATCAGGATAGTTTTTCTGCTGTTCCTTGTAGCTGTGCCATAAGAAAATGGAATAGTCCATTGTGACGCCTAACTGCAATACCAGTGCAAGTGCCTGTGTCATGAATGAAATCTCTCCGAAGAAGAAATTCGTACCCAGATTCCAGACAATCGCCAGACCAATACCCAGCATGAAGAACAGCGGAATCAGGAATGTATCCATTGTCAGTGCCAGTACAATGCAAGTCAAGACAACTGCAACAACGGCATACATGATAGTTTCGCTTTCGGAAAGATGCTTCATATCCGTTGTGACGGCGGACATACCGCTGATAAAGCACTGTTCTGATGTGATTTCTCTCATGGTATCAATCGCAGCAAGTGTACCGTCTGCGGAAGTGGTATCATCAAAGAAAACAATCATCATAGTAGAATCATCTGAATTGAAGAAATTATAATATTTTTCCGGCAGAATTTCTTTCGGAACGGAAATATCTGCAATGGAATCATACCAGAGCACCTGTGCGACATGGTCAACGCCTTCAATTTTTTCCTTGACTTTCTCGACATCCTTGTCGGGCATTCCTTCCAGAATGACGAATGAAAAACCACCTTTGCCGAATTCATCTTTCAGAATATCCTGACCAATCATGGTTTCGATATCTTCCGGCAGGTAAGAAAGCAAATCGTAATTGACTCTTGTATTCAGGTAGCCGATTGCTGACGGAATCATTAGCAGTAAGCCTATGATGAGAATCAGCACTTTATGCTTGACAACCTGCTGACCTAGCTTTAACATACAGCATCCATCCTTTCTCTTATGTGTTTGGCTGTTATCTATATTATATTCTGAAAATGACCGTTAGTCAATAGTTTTTTCAAAAAAATATGACCGCTGGTCAGTAATTTGTATAACTGCACAAAACAGTCTGTGCATATTTATGACTTTTGGTCAGTTTTTTACACTTGACAAGCTGGCTGTTCTGCTGTATAATAAAAGAAAGCAAAGCAGATTTTTTGTAAGATATGACAAAATTTAGAATTCAGAAAGGCGGTTTCATCATGGGCAAGCTCGAAACGAATAAACAACTGAAAGAAAATTCTCTCCTGAATACTGCCTTTGAATTTTTTACAACAAAGGGATTCAGCAAGACATCCATATCCGATATCGTCTGTCAGGCAGGTGTGGCAAAGGGGACATTCTATTTGTACTTTAAAGATAAATATGATATCCGGAATAGACTAATCTGCCACAAATCAAGCCAATTGTTCCGGACAGCAGTACAAGAGCTGAATCTGGAAGAAAAACTGCATGAATTTTCGTTTGAAGATAAAATCATCTATATTATTGATAATATTATCAATCAACTAAATGCAAATCAGGCATTGATGACATTTATTTCCAAGAATCTAAGCTGGGGTGTGTTCAAAAATGCATTGACTGCACCTATCAATGACAGAGATATTAATTTTTCTGATGTCTATCATCAGATGCTGAATGATTCGCCCTACCATTTTAGAGAACCAGAGATTATGCTTTTTCTGATTGTAGAACTGGTTTCCGGTGCGTGTTATTCTTCCATTCTGTATCAAGAACCATGTACGCTGGAACAGCTTAAGCCGAGCTTGTATTCTTCCATCCGCATGATAATTCAGAGCCACAGAGCCGGAAGCAAGATATAAAAACGCACCCTTTTTAGGGTGCGTTTTTATGCAGTCGCAGATAAGCATAACTGCCAATCTGCGACTGAATGATTTTCTTTGTCAGATTGTACCATGATTCGCATTCATCCAGAATGATTGCATCTGCTGTCACGACAAGATTTTTCTGTTTGAGCAGATAATCAACAGCGTTTTCAATAAAAATTTCCAGCTCGAAAGGAGCATCCTGCATCAGTTCGGCCATTCGTTCTTTCAGTCTGCCGGAATTTGAGACAGGCGCATCCAGATAGAATACAGCTTTCTCCACTTTTAATTCTGTTAAAGCTTTCTGCATTGCCAGAATCGCGGAGTCTGTCTTGTCAACCAGCCGGTAAGTACCCCGAAGTCCGGCTAAATCCCGGATAGTGCCGTCCATGCATTCAAACAGCATAGAATTAGAAAAGGCAATTTCCAGCGTGATGATAGTATTGAACCCGTCAATATAGAGCGTCCTGCCCTCTAAGTCGGCATCGGATAATTCTTTCTGTTTTCTGAGCCGGATATGTTCTTCTGAGGAAACTGTCCGGGCAAGTGCAAGTCTCTGCCGTTCAGATAACAAATAATGATTGCCGACGAATGTCGTTACGGATTTTACCGGATAGCCACGGTTCATCAGAAAGTAGACTTCTTCTGAAGCATTTCTTAATTTTTCAAGATTCCGGGGATGGAAATCACGTTCATCTGTAGGGACAAATCCGCGTTTTACCTGTTTGCTCATGAAAGATTTCCTTTCTGAATTTTGTTCAGCAATCCAGCACACCCGTCATAAATATCCTGATAGGCTTTTTCAAAGTCTCCGGTATACCAAGGGTCAGCGACATTTCCAGCCTGTCCGGCATATTCCAGAAGCTTATGCACTTTATGTTCCGGGTCAGAAGGGAAAATCCGGCAGATGTTGAATAAATTATTCTCATCCATCACCAGAAACAAATCATACTTGTCATAATCTGTTTTTTTAAGCTGAACAGCATATTTCCCGTCACAGGAAATACTATGCTTTGCGAGTTCTTTTCTTGCCGGAGGATACACCGGATTTCCGATTTCTTCCGTACTGGTTGCACTGGAAGCAATCAGGAATTCTGATTCGCTGTGAGCTTCCTGTACTAATTTTTTCATGATAAATTCCGCCATGGGCGAACGGCAGATATTGCCATGGCATACAAACATAATTCTCAAAATTTATCTCTCCTCTACCAAATAAGCAAATAATACACAGCGAATGCCGTCGTTTGCACCGGAATTGCATGTCTGCAATGTGATGAACTTGTTATCACTCACTCTCGGCAGATGGCGCATATCGCCGTAGAATACAGTTGCTGTATTAATAATGCTGTTAACAAAATTCTTATAATCTGTCCGGTTCATTTCGATAAAATTCCAGTACTGAAACTTTGCGCCTTCTTCACCATAAAGCACATTGCAGGAAAATACTCTGTATAAATATCTGTGCTCCAGAGTAGCAACTTCAATATATTTATGAGAATTTCCCCAGCCGGCAGATTTATAATTCTTAATTGCATGGAACATAGAACCATTTCCCATATTATGACCGTATACCAGCGTATTATCAGAAGAATCCAGTCTGCACCGCCAGTCTGCAAAGATTGCGCCTGCGCTGTTCCATGAGCCGTTCCAGGCATGGTCAACATAAAAGTTATTATCCGCATTCTGCATAATTGGATAATTAATCGCCGTATCTGCAACCCGAATCCAACCGACCACATCATGATTTGTATTATAATAAGAAGCAACTTTGCTCATATCGAGCTGCATATAATAAGGTGTTTCGACAATTACTTCTTCGGTTTCTTCCATAGTTTCTTCTGTTGGCGGTTCGGTAGGCTGAATATATTCTGCGCGTGTCAGGGAAGAAGCAACATTGGCATAGGCTGATACTGATACAGCTTTTGGCGGAAATACAAACTTCCACGAAAAATATAATAATTCAAAGCATATTAAAGCAACAACCATCAGTAACATGCTCACCGGAAGCATCAGAATTTTTTTCTTCATATTTTGAAGTACTCCTTTCCAGACTGATTCTATACTTATTATATATGATATATAATCAAAAGTCAAGCCGAATTTTTAATCAAAATTAATTATAAAATTATATATAAAAAAAATATTATTTTTTTTGAAAAAACCCTTGACAAATCATTTGAACTGTGCTATAATATAAAAGCTGGTTAAAGCAAATGCAAACCATGCAAAATATGGCGGTATAGCTCAGATGGCTAGAGCACTTGGTTCATACCCAGGGGGTCGCTGGTTCAAATCCTGCTGCCGCTACCATATATGGCCCCTTGGTCAAGCGGTTAAGACTCCAGATTTTCATTCTGGCAACATGGGTTCGATTCCCGTAGGGGTCATTTAGAAAAGTTCACAAGTTTTCTTGTGAACTTTTCTTGTTTTAATCAAGCGTATCAGTAATTTTCTTAAAAATAAACAATTATTATTTTTAAATCAGCATTATTCAATACAATATAGATAAAATTAATCTCTTTTCAAATTTTTTTTAAAAAATCCTTGACAAAAATCTTATTTTGTGTTATACTATATGAGTACTCCAGTTGAGAGTGAAATAAATTATCGCGGGATGGAGCAGCTCGGTAGCTCGTCGGGCTCATAACCCGAAGGTCGTTGGTTCAAATCCAGCTCCCGCAACCACACCGAAAAGCACCATACCAAACATAATGAGTGGAGGAAAGAGGCTCACGTTGTTTGGTAGGTGCTTTTCTTTTTGCCTGTTTATAGCCGAAAATTGAAATAGCAGAAATGAAATAAGTATAAAGTAATATTTAAAAATATGATGATACAGGTTGCATTTTCGTATAATATTTTTGTTCGTGCAACAGTTTGTGTGATAAAATTTCAGAATATTTCCGTTATATTTCCGTTACAAGGATGAAAAACAGTGAATCAGTACTGCAAACTATGAACCAGTTGTCCGTTACAGAAAAAAAGAAAGCTCCCCGTGATGAGGAGCTTTTCATTATCAGGATTCAGATTTTTTCTTGTGGGGATTGAGCTTGCCTTCAATGGTGTTGGATGCAATCTCATCAGCAGACTGGATAGCGTGGACATAAATCTTGCTGGTCGTGGAAATGCTGGAATGTCCGAGTCGGCGTGATACAGTGGGAATGCTGACTCCTTCGGCAATCAGAAGGGTAGCATGTGTATGTCTCAGGGAGTGCGGTGTGAAGTGGGGAAGATTATTTCTTTTAACGAACTTTCTTGTCCAGTCCGTTACGCTGTCAGGATTCATGGGCGTAGAATCGTCTTTGATGAATAAACGGTCATTGATAATGGTCTTGATACTGCCGTCAACGAGTTTAATTTCGATGATGCTTTGCCAGTTGTCGCCTAAGTTTTTACGGAGTTCTTGCCAGTACTGCTGGTATTCACGGAGCTGGTCGAACATCATTTCAGAAAGCTTGATAGTGCGGAAGGAAGTATCATTTTTCGGAGATTTGGTAATAATACCCATATGCTGCACATACTGGCTGGTTCTTCTGATATGGATAACCTTGTTGTCAAAGTCAACGTCACCCCATTCCAGACCGAGCAGTTCACCTCTGCGTATACCACTGAATATGAGTAAGTACATAATGGTTTTCCACTTGATGGGGACATCATCCAGCAACTCCAGAACCTGTCTTGCCTGTTCATCATCCAGGAAGGCTGCCTCTTTATGTTCCTGCTTGGGAGCTTTCATATAGTTTCTGTCTGCGACATTGAAGGGAACGATTCTGTCTCTGGTAGCCTGTGCAAGGATAGAACTGATAAGTCTGTGATGGTGCAGGATAGTTTTAGCAGAAAGCTTTCCCGTCTCCTGATGGATTTTAAACAGCCTCTTTACAGGAATTTTCAGACCTTTAGCAATTTTCTGGGCGGATTCAATACTGATATGTCCGTCAGGTTTACAGGCTGCACTGATGGTCGTAGAAGACACACCAGACAGCTCGGCAAGTGATTTATTGGTCAGCTTTCTTTCCTTCATGATGGCTCTCAGCTTGTCCGTGGTGGCATAAGCTCCAACTTGCTTGATGCCTTCTTCACGGAGGTTGTTGTAGAATTCCTGCAAATGATGGGATTGTAATTTCACAAGTTTGATTTCCCCGATAGCAGCATTGATATTTTTGAGCAGAGCCTTGTAGCGTTCATAGGTTTTCGGTGCGAGCAGGGGAGGACGGTTATTTTCCAGCCAGGTTTCAGCATATTCACCAAAACGAGTATCGCTGTCAAAACAAGTACCGCCTCTGACTGATTCTTCAAACTTGATAACCTGCTTCTGGAGTTCCTTTTCAATTTGCTTCGGAGTCATGCCTTCGGTTGGTTTCCATGTCATGGAGCGTTCAATTTGTTTGCCTTTGCTGTCATAGCCGTCATAAGTACGGATATAATACGTTACGACTCCAGTTTTTGACACATGTTTCTTTATAGTTGCCATAGTAAATTTCTCCTTTTTGAATTTCGGAGACGCATTTTCAGCGTCTCTGATAAGTATGGATTATGCCGAAATTTTACGGATACCTGATTTCGGCTCATCAGGGGGAAGAGTATTGGTATCAAGGAATTTCATCAAGCCATCCCAGTTGATTAAAATCTTCTGACCTATTTTTACACTCGGGATGCTGCCATTTTTTGCAAGCTGGATTAAATGGCTTCTGCTAATGCCGATGTCATTCTCTCTGCATAATTTAGCAGTTTCATTGATACTATTCATTTTTTTCATGGTAACTACTCCTCTCATAGCAATAATATACAATTAATTTATAGTGTTATTTCAGATATGGGCAGCTACATGAAGCAGCTGCCCACTGTTGGTTTAATCGTTTGTTTGAGGATACTCAAAGTCGGTATAGGCGGCATAGTAGTAGTCGTCCAAGTTTATCCCTAAAAATTTTTCATATTCGTCTGTACCCAGGTTTGTTAATAATTTCTGATATTCTTCAAATAACTTGACAATTTCTCTATAGAGCGGTAAATTGTGTTTGAATGTCAATATATGTGTATATTTAGGATATTTGTCTGCGAATGTTACCATATCTTTAAGTAATGGATAGCAGTCACTATCATAAAAGAACAATGTACTTTCACCTGCACGGAGCAGAAGGTTCATAGCTCTTCTCTTTATAATTTCGCATTGCTTAGCAATTTCTTCCTGTTTACAGCGAAGGGTAAGTGCTTTATCAAGTGCTTCTAAATATGAGGTCAGGTTGATTTTGGTGTAATCCAGTTTGCATGTAAAATAACCGAGCATTCCAGATTTTCTAAGATTGAAATATGTGGCATTTTCTTCTCTTGTAGCCAAGTAGCCGCCTATTTTATGTTTGTTCAGCCAGTCAATAGTGACTTCTTCATTTTTAGTGAGTTTATATTCCTTTAAGATATCGATTTTCATAAGGATTACCTGCCTTTCTTGTTTCATAATTTTTTTGAATGTATTTTGCTTGAAAGTGTAATGAAATCACTTTCAGCTTATTGACTTTCATAGGCTATCACCTCCGTTTCTTGTTCACTAGACATATTCTATCATATAAAATTTTGGAAGTCACTAGGTTATTTCAGGAAATTGAGGAAATTTTTCCTTGCCTAAAACCAATTTTTGTGATATAATAGTAATATAGAATACATTTAGTCAGGGAGGAATTATTATGACCAGAGGCGAATTTATGGGCAAGATGCTGGAAAGTATTTTCGGAACAAAATATATTCAATTTAATAGAATTGAAAATTCGGTAGTAAGATATACCAAAGGTGGAGATTTTTATAAAGATTGTAGCTATTCCTACACATATAAAGAACATTTTTTAGAAATATTTCAAAAACTGTTTGATAGTGAATGCAGCGAAATCTTAGTGAAAGAGCGAAAATATAGTGCTCCAAAACCAATTTTGGAATACCATAAAAAAGCAATTGATTTTATTTTTAGTTTGAAAGGTTTTAACTATTTAGGCAGCGATACAATTGATGCTTTAAAAAGAAATATGACAATCCAAATGATAAGCAGAATTTATCTGGAAATCATTTTAGAAACCATTTTTGATATAGGCAATCAGCACATTGGTCAAGAAAGAGGGGATGATGATTTTAACAAATCTGTTGATAAAATTTTTAATTTGATTCTGGAATTTATAAAAAATGAATTACCTGAACTGTTGGAGAAGGAGCATAAAAATGCTTTCTTTAGAGAACTTGTAAAAACATACCCTCTTTTTTCGGAACTGCATCTTGAAGAGGATAATAAAATAGTACAGATACACCTTGAACGTGAGGAAAAACAGGTTCAGTTAACTTTTGGTTATGTGAGCGGTGATTTATTTTCAAGAATGGATTTAATTGAAGAATATCTAAAAGATAATAATGAACTGGTTGTTTTTATTGCTAAAGATACTATATATGAGGATGATTTTCTTGACCTGGATTTCAAATTGGATACACTTCTTGTAAATGTCCAGTCATATCGTTCACTGTTTTCCAAAGATAAAGTAATAGAATTTAAGAATACTGCCATTAGTTTATACAATCGCTTATATGGTAAAGGACATCCTGAATATAAAGATGTAACTTTTCTTGCAGCATGGAATGCACATGTAAAATATGTGGATTACCTTTTTTCGCTCGCTCACATTCTGGATTCCTATCATGAAGAATAAATTAAATTTTCTAAAACTCTTGACAAAATCAAGTCCATGTGCTAAAATGATGATGGAGGCTGAAAGTCTTCTGTAGCCGTGAAGGTACTCAAATACAATATCCTTGGATATGGAGTGAAATACAGAAGCATAATTAAATAATGACCATATGGTCGCTGATAAAAGTATGAAGTAAACATAAAGTCATAATGATGGCTTATTGTGTGCTGTTTTATCAGCGATTTTTTATTTTATCTGTTTAAGGAGGTTTAACCTATGAAGTCATTTTTAGACATGGAAGTCCTTGCAAGAGGCTGTAAAATTGAAGAAGATACACCGTCTGTACCGCAGAATACTTATGTTCCTCAGCCAGTACAGCCTCCGCCTGTAATTCTGCCAATACCACCTACAGAAAACAAGGCACAGAATACTTATAAAGCACCAGAAAAGTATATTTTCTGGGAAGAAGAACATGATTACGAAATTCATGTGATGATTAGAAATCAGTCTCAGAGCAATGAAATAGAATATCAGCATATTGTTTGTAATCATAAATTTAATGGAACGGATATTTGCCTGACATATTTTCTGGTTGATAGTATTAAAAAAATAATAACTGAAGGACTGGAAAAGGATGACATACAATTTTTAATTCAGTGCCGATATTATGATACTTCTTTGAGACAGGAACAGGTATTTGAATTTATAATCGATGAAGAAACTTTAAGTGGTAATCATCTTGTACAGGCTGTTAAGAAAGCATTTGGAAGCAGACTTTCACCATTTCCGCCTAAAAAGGGAATTGATTTTAATAATCTTCTGTCAAAATATCTGATAGACAGATTTCATGAGAAATCAAGAGAAGAACGTATTTTCTTCCATCCAAATTTGAATGACATCAGCGATTTGAGCGAACCTGAAAGAAAATCAATAGTGAAATTATTTTATAAAATTTATCACAATATCAGCTGTGAAGCAAAGCTTCTGTTATCAGCAGCCTTTGGAGCAGTATGTTGTAATAAATTTTACTTATTGAAAAGTGAAATAATACCATGTATTACTAAAACTATTGTGATTTATAATTGTAAAAGCAGTGAACAGAAAAATCTGGTAAATGCTTTAATCAGTACATCATCAACCAGAACTGAGATTATGAAGCTGTCTGAAATCAAAATAACCGCAAAGCAGGATGAAATGAAACAGATATTTTTCAGTCATCAGTATCAGCCATTAGTTTTTCTGGACGATACAATAAGCGATTATGCAAAGAAACAGAATATTGAAAAAATTCAGCGTATCACCGAGTATATCAGCAATGGCATACAAAGAAAAGAAAAAACAGATATTCCTTGTACTGGAGTCGTATTTACAAACAGAAAGCTGTTAGAGTTCAGAGCTTTTTCTGATGATTGTATTTTTATCAATGCCGAAAATATCCCTGAGCAGGATTATGATAATGCGGATATTCAAATAATAGTCTCTGATTTCCTTAGCTTGCTTTATGAAAATACTGATTACTATTTTGAGTACGAATCAAAAAATATCCATCATATAATAAATAATACTATTAGCATAGACACTTCACAAAGTAAAATCATTTCCCTTTGTGAGATTTACCGTTTTATAGTGCAGTCTTTATTTGATAATTACGGTATTGGGAATGCTGAAGAAGAGATAGTTTTAAAATGCACACTAAAAAGAAAGAGAGAATCTGTCACTCAGTTTTTAAATGAGAATCGTTTGCTTTTATCCGATGAACCAATTACAGATAATTTTATTGATAAAATAAACTGCTTGATTCATAATAAAAATTTTCAGGTGAAATTATATGACAGAAATCTTACAGCAGTTGGTCAGACACTATTATATGAGTATCTTGGGCAGGCTGTACTACTGTTTTCTAACGAGTATTTTGAAAAATTGTTTGCCTCTCCTGTTGTGGAGAATAAACAGCTTAGAAAGCTTTTGGATGAGTATGGATATATGATGGTTAATTGTATGGAAAAATGTTGTTTCAGACTTCCAATAGATGAAAGAAAACTTTATTCAGCAATAAAAATAAATGCTTTAGATGAACAAGCTAAAGAAATACTTCCTGACCTGCATCCTGTATTCATCCCTGACATGAATGACGGCATTGACCGTATTTTCCTTGCTAATGATGAGTATGGAAAGCCAAGATATTGGTCTGTTGGCAAAATGGAAAACAAGTCAGTGCTGATACAGGGTGCTACAAGAAAGGGAAAGACTTATTTCACGACTACAAAATTGATTATGGGACTGCATCAACTCGGCTATCGTGTAATCATATTTGAAAGTGCAATACCAAGTTATGGTCAACATGAACTTGGCAAATGTGGTTACGATGAGATATTTATTTCAGAAAACTTTTATCATGGAGAATCGGAAACAGCATGTGAAATTATGAATGAATTTGAAAATACACAAAACAAAATTTATATTGTAAACAGTGAAACAGGCAGTTCCGAAAAACAAAAATTATGTGACCTGCTGTTCAAGTATCAAAAAAATGAATTCAAGGAAAATCTGGAAAATACTGTTCCCTTGTTTATCGTGTTTGAGGAAGCTGGTGACATTTCTTTCACCAATGCACCAGAACTGAAAAGAATTTATAATCAGGGAAGTAAAATGAAACTGAGTACAATCACTGTCCTGCAAATGTTCTCAGGTGAAGGCTCAAAAAATTTCAGAAGAATGGTTTGTCAGGCATCATTAAAAGTCTCATTTGAATGCAGTACCGATGGCATCAAATATTTTATTGAAGCGATACCCTCAGACATGCAGGAAACAGCAGCAGCCCGACTTCCTAAATTGAATATGGGTGAAGCAGTAATCTGTGGTGAGTTTGAAAATCCTGATGGTTCACTGCATACTGGTGGATTTATAGCACGAAAAGATTAAGTCCACGTCACCGATTTCAAAAAAATAATCTGTATTTTAAAGCATATATAGCACATCAAAAAATATTTATTTTTTAGGAAATGGTGACGGAATGCACATATTAAAATAAATACCAGGAGAGGCATACTCTCCTGGCGTTTATGTAATCATCCTTATATATTGTCTGCTTTCTGTTTTTCAAGGTATTCCCGAATTGCAGATGCCTCAATCTTGTAGCGGCTTCCAATTATGATGAATCGGAGCTGCCCTGTGCATAAGTTTATAAATTGTCTGAGGGCATACAGTAAGATATTGTGTTGCTTCTGAAACGGTAAAAATTTCCTTCTCTCGCATAAAACAGATAATGTCTTTCATTTAATCACCCTCTTTCATTTTTTGGATGACGTACTTGTTCACGGATGAAGATGGTACTTTATAACGGTTGCCTTCTTTGAATGCTTTGAGTGTGCCTTCATGAATCAGCTTATAAAATGTACTCTTGCCGATTTTCAGTACTTCCATGACTTCTTCACGGGTTAAAATGATTTCATTCATCACAGTACCTCCTGATATTATTTCTATTTAAATTATTTATTTTAATACTATGTTGTGCTAATTTCTGACTAATGTGATAAAATCCACATACCAAAATGTGCTACAGCTGTCTGTAACTGATTTGATGATATTATTTAGTTATGTTAAAATTAGTAAAAGTTATGTCTATACTTAATTATTTTTATTGATGATAATACATATAAATTAAAATAGCAGTTTCTCAGCTGGTATAATACCTAAGCTGAGAAACCTTGTTTTTGTCGTAATGCGATGATTTTGGTTATGGGTCAGAATGTACCTGACTATTGCTTTGAAGCGATTTGCTGACATATTCCTCTACTGACTTCTTGGGTATCTTCCACACCTTGCCGATTTTAAAGGCATTCAGTTCACCGCTTTTTAAAAGTCCGTAAAGGGTATTCTTGCCAATGTCGAGATACTGCATGACCTCTTCTAATTTCATAATATCA
>SVNI01000029.1 GCA_015066975.1 Ruminococcus sp.
AGAAGACCCCAAGCTTGCAAGCAAGCCCGAACAGGCAAAAGTCAAGATTGCAGAAGGCAAGCTTGGCAAAATCTATGCCGAAAGCTGCCTGATGGAACAGGCATTCGTTAAGGAAAACAAGCTGACTGTCAAGCAGTATGTTGACAGCAAGGCAAAAGAAGCTGGTTCTGCTATCGAAGTAACTGGTTTTGTATGCTTTGAACTGGGCGAAGGCATTGAAAAGAAAGCTGATGATTTTGCTGCCGAAGTTGCTAGCATGATTGGCTGATGCCCTCAGATTTAGCTGAAAACAGGAAAGGCGGCATCTTCTGCCGTCTTTTTTTGTAACATAAAATGCTTGCAAAGTTCTTTCATTTGTGATATAATAAAACTATCTGAAATATCACAGAAAGGAGTCAAAACAAGAATTATGAAAAAGAAAAGAGGAGGTTCTCTGTTCGGCGGACTGCTGGTATTTCTCCTGCTGGTGCTTGTTGCCTGCACAGTGGCCGTGAACCTGATTTTTAACAATGACCGTGTGCCAAGAGTTGCAGGCTATTACCTGTATCTACAGGAAAGCGATGACATGTCTCCGGCGATTCCGGAAAAGTCCCTTGTTGCTGCGGAAGCCGCCGTCATTTCAGAACTGCATGAGGGGAACAAAGTCCTCTGCTATCTTTCTGATGGCACACTTGCCCTGCGCAATATCTACAAAATCGAAGAAACCGACGACGGCACAGTGAATTATTACCCCGGCACAGCCAAGGAACAGGGCACAGATTTGGTCATTCCCAGAAGCAATATTTTTGCTGTCTGTGTCTGGTCAAGTCCGGAACTGTACTGGTATATCAGCTTTGCAACGTCCGTCAACGGCCTGATGGCTTTTCTGGTAGCCCCCTGCGTTCTGCTGATTATCATGCTCCTGATACACATTGCACGCAACGGCAGCGAGGAGATGGACGACGAAGAATTTACTTTTGAAGAAGAAGATACCAAACCCGAAAAACCCCAGCCGAAAAAGAAAAAGAAATCTGCTCCTGAAAGTCCTCTCTACAGTCCGGAAACCGATTCCGGAACAGAGACGCTCGAAGAAAAGAAATCTTCTATTTCTGAAAATTTTGCTTCCAAGCCTGTCAATGAAGAATCGCCTTATCAGAAGGCCGTACAGGAACGCGAAAAAACAACTAAATTCAGACGGCAGGAACTCGAAGAAGAAGCACTCCGGGCATTTGATGAACCTTATCCGGGACGGAAAAAAACCACTGTAACTCCCGACGGCACACAGGTCTATTCTGCTGAGGAAATCCGCGAACAGGCAAGATTACAGGCACAACTCCAGAATGCAGCTGCACCGCCTCCGCCAGCTCCGGCCGTGCATACGGCACAGTTTACCGCACCTATGCCGGCAGTAGTACAGCATCCTGCTCCAGCTCCTCAGCCTGAACCCCCTGCACCTGCTCCCGTTCAGGAAGAAACCGCCCCTGCCCCTAAGCCGGAAGCTCCTAAACCTGCCCCCAAGCCTGCCTACAGCAGTCCCAATATTGATGATATTCTGCAATCATCTAAAAAGAAAAATTCCGAAATTGCGTCCACAGATTCGATTGATGATTTAATCCGTCTGCTGGAAAAGGAAAAAAACAAGCTTTAAGGCTTTAAAACTGAAATCCCCGATTTTCCGGGGATTTTTCAGTATCAGAATAAAAATTACAATCAGGAGGAATTTATGTATGAAATACCATAATCCAGTTATCCCCGGATTTTTCCCAGACCCCAGCATCTGCCGTGCAGACGGCAGATATTATCTGGTGTGCAGTTCGTTCCAGTTCTTTCCGGGTGTGCCCCTGTTCGAGAGCAGTGATTTAATCAACTGGAAACAAATCGGCCATGTCCTGACCCGTGACAGTCAGCTTCCGCTTTCCGAAGCCAATTCCACAGGCGGTATCTACGCGCCGACTATCCGGCATCACGAGGGCAGATTCTACATGGTCACAACCAACGTCAGCACGGGCGGAAATTTCTACGTCTGGACAGATGACATTCACGGCGAATGGTCAGAGCCGATTTATGTGCATCAGGACGGCATTGACCCGTCTCTGTACTTCGAGAACGGAAAAGCTTACTTCATGAGCAACGGCACGGATGACAACGGCATTCACGGTGTTATCCAGTGTGAAATCAATCTGGAAACAGGCGAAAAGCTCTCCCCTGCCGTATGCATCTGGCAGGGCGCAGGCGGAAGATTTCTCGAAAGTCCCCACATTTACAAAATCAACGGCTGGTATTACCTGATGGCCGCAGAGGGCGGTACGGAATACGGTCACATGATTGTCTATGCAAGAAGCCGGGAATTATTCGGCAAGTTTGAGAACTATCCGCAGAACCCTGTGCTGACTAACCGGAATCTCGGCGGTTATGCCCTTCAGGGATGCGGTCACGGTGATTTGATTCAGGATGTTTCCGGCAACTGGTGGATAGTGCATCTGGCATTCCGGCAGATACATCAATGGGTCATGCATCACATTACGGGACGGGAAGTCAGTCTTGTTCCGGTGACGTTTGATGAAAACGGCTGGTTCACGGCCGGAGTGAACGGCACAACTCGGCTGGAAATGGAAACCGACCGGATTCCGGATTCTGTTGTGCAGTCTCCCCTGCCGGAAAAACGCTTTGAAAATACCTCTGTCGGCATTGACTGGTGCTGGATGAAGAATCCGCATCAGGAATATTATGACCTGCATCAGGATTGCTTCAGAATCCGGAGTTCCGGAATTTCTCTTGACTGTGATGACAAAGAAAATCATGCGCCGTCGTTTCTGGGCATCCGTCAGCAGGAAATGCATCTGCTGACAGAGTGTTCCGTGAGCGTTCCGGAGGAAGAAGCCGGTATTACGCTGTACATGACCCCTGACCAGCATTATGAAATTGCAGTCAGAAAGACAGAAAACGGCTGTGAAGTCTTCAAGAGACTGCATATCGGGGATATTGTGCAGGAATCGAATCATGTCAGGATTTCCGGGAATACCGCGAAGCTCCGGATTCAGGCAGAGCCTTTGACGTATATCTTCTCCGCAGAAGCAGACGGCAGAACTTATGAGCTTGGCACAGCACAGACAAAATTCTTATCGACAGAAATCGCCGGAAACTTCACAGGCGTGATGATTGGCCTGTATGCGCAGGGCAAGGAAACAGAACAGTTTGCAGAATTCCGTGAATTTCTCTGCAAGGTGACGGAATAACACAAAAAACAGGGACTGCACAGAGTCCCTGTTTGACATTACAGATTAAACTGCCCGTTTCCGATAAATTCACACACCAGAGAATCCGGGGTGATGGCATCCGGGGAAATTTCTTCTGTCTGCTCCAGAAATTCCAGCATATCCCGGACAAGCGGTTCTTCCGGCATATTCCGGAACGCTTCCAGCAGAAATCCCCTGTAAGCGCAGATTTCATACGGCATAAAAGTATCCACATCATAATCAGAACGGTATTTATACGGCATGATGTACTTGTTTTCGCCGTTTTCCACACTTTGGAACATCATCAGCGTATCTTTGAAAGAACGCTTCCGGAACAGCATATCACGCACCAGACGGCGCATCAGGCGGATTTTGGACGGGTGCAGAAGTACACCGTTCTGTGAAATTCTGGTTCTGACACTGACATAGATTTTCGCGGTGCGCGAATCTTTGAGCGTGATAATATCCGGGTTCAGGCTGTGGATGCCCTCTAAGATAACCAGTTCGCCGGGCTTGCGGTGCAGAATTTTTCCGCTCTTGATTCTTGTAGATTCTTTGAAATCATAAACCGGAAGTTCTACGGGACGGCAATGATAAATCTCCCGCAGTTGTTCAGTCAGGAAAGGGCTGTCAACGCGGTTCGGCGATTCCAAATCCAGCTTGCCGAGCGCAAACAGTTCTTTTTCCTGTTCTGTCAGAGGGCTGAAATAATTATCCAGTGAAAGCGTATGGGTTTCGATGCCCTGTTCATCCAGAATTTTTTCAATCATGAGGGCGGAAGTCGTCTTTCCCGAACCGGAAGGGCCTGAGAGCAGAATAATGGGCTTTCTGTCCCGGTGCAGGGCGATATCATCCGCAATTTTTCTGAGATTTTCGAGATATGCTTTATTGGAACTGCGGATAAATTCGGCAGTGTTTTCAGTAACCTGTGCGTTGATTTTTTGTAATTCAATATTCATGCAATATGCCTCCTGTCAAAAGATTATCATTATTATATCATATTTCATGTAAAATGTCAATATTTTTTGTCAGAAACATAGATTTTTTCTGAACGCTTTACAATCTCTCCAAAATATGTTATGATGAAAAAGGAAAGGCAGATGAATTATGAAATCTGAAAAATTAACGCATACCGGAATTGTCGCACTGCTCGCTCTGGTATGCTGTGTGCTATGGGGCAGTGCATTTTCGGGAGTGAAGCTGGGATATGCAGAAATGCAGATAGCTTCGCAGGACTGGGCATCACAGATGGTATTCGCCGGGGTGCGGTTCTTTATCGCAGGCATCATGGCACTGACCGCCGGAAGCATCACCGAGAAAAAACTTCTGATTCCGCAGAAACAGACCATTCCCCGAATTGGTGTGATAAGCCTGTTTCAGACGATATTACAGTATTTTTTCTATTATATCGGGCTGGCGAACACTTCCGGCACAAAAGCGGCGATTATTGTCGCGGCGAATGTGTTTGCGGCGATATTCATTTCAGGGGCATTTCATCAGGAAGCACTGACACTCAAAAAAATTATCGGCTGTGCAGTGGGATTTTCCGGAATCGTGCTGATAAATTTCGTCGGACTGGATTTTCACCTGAATCTGCTGGGCGACGGCTTTATTTTTCTCTGCACGATAGCAAGCGGATTTTCCAGCGTGTTCATGAAACGCTATACAGGAATTTATCATGAAAATCCTGTGCTTCTGAGCGGATGGCAGTTTGCATTCGGGGGCGCGGTGATGTGGCTGTTGGGTGCGGTCTGCGGAGGCAGTCTGCATCTGACGGCGAAAGCATGGGAAATTCTGCTGTATTTGTCGTTTGTGTCGGCGGCGGCCTATTCGCTGTGGGCGGTGCTCCTGAAACATAACCCCGTCTCAAAAGTGACGGTTTTCGGGTTCTTGAATCCCATGTGCGGGGTGATTATCTCCGGGATTGTTCTGCATGAATCGGGAGCTTTTACATGGCAGGGCATCACTGCGCTGATTCTGGTCTGTGCCGGAATCTTTATCGTTAATTTTGAAAAGAAAGGAATACAGATGCATGAAGTTTCATAAAAAATTATTGTTCCTGATGCTGTGCGCCGTGGTCTGTACAGGGTGCAGTCAGGCGGACACCCAGAGCAGTGCGGAACTGCCCGACCTCGACAGCATGATTCAGCAGGAAAATCCCGCTCCGTCTGATGCCGAAATTCAGCCGGAAACTTCCGCCGAACCGGTAAATATTTTCTATCTGACCAGCCACGGCACGGAAGATTCTTCCCACCTGACAAAATTCCGTGCCCAGCTCGAAACAGACGGCTATCTTTGGAATGAATGCGAAATTTCAGAAATTCCTGCGGATGCCGATATTTTAATTTACAACACTCCGGCAGAAGATTTGACTTCTGAAGAATTCCAGCTTCTCAGAGAATACATGAATCAGGGCGGTGATTTGCTTCTTTTGCTTCCGGCTTCGGAAAGCGAAACCAGATATAAATTTTTAAACAATTTTACCGAAGAATTCTGCTTCCGGATTGACTACGACAGAGTCACCATTCCGGAACAGAATTCTGAACTCACCCTGTTACAGATAATTGCAATGCCCGACCGCATGGAATACTATGACGATTCTATGCAGACAACTCCGGTTTATATGCAGAATATGCGCAGTTTCCACATGCTCGGCGATTATGCAACAGATGAAATGTTCGTGGATGTCATGTTGCAGACAACCGCACAGGCAGTCGGCGAACCGTTCGGCGGTACAGAAGATGACCCTCTGACTTATGAGAACGAAAAATTAAATATCATGGTCTATTCCCGTGATGCGCTCCGGAATAATGCTTCTGTTGTCGCCTGCGGTGCATCGGATTTTCTGCTTGATGAAAATTTCGATTCCGATATGTCCAAAGGCGCACAGAAATGGGTTTACAGCTCTCTGGGCTGGTTCGTCAATTACAGTGCTTACTGAATCTGAGGAGGACTATCATGACAGATTATATTCCATATGATGATGAACGAATTCTGATTGTAAACAAAGTCTATCATTTTTATAATTTTGAGCTGGATGATATCATCAAAGCTGAACCCACACAGCATTTCAGTATAGAACGTCAGAAACGGCGTGACGAAGCCCTGAACCGTCTGCTCGACAAAGATGATTATCTGGATTGTGTCATGTCAGTGGACAGAGGTCACCCGGAAGGATGCGAACTGCACTGCATCACCCACAGCGGACTGATTTTTGTCCTGAATGAAGATAAATTTCTGATTACAGACCAGCCCTGCCTGATTACCATCCTGAATGCCCGTGTCGGTCAGCTCGTCCGTTACGGAAGCGAAAATTATCAGCCGGATGAATACACCCTGCAAAAAGGCCGTGAACACGAAAAAAACGGCGATAACGAAATCTAAAAAAAGCCCCTCCGGGTCAGTCGGAGGGGACTTTTTTTGAAATATAATTCACGCGGGGTCAGTCCGCGGAATTAACAAAGTCTGCGAAGAATTACTTCTTTACATTGAATGCGTTCATCTGCGGATATACTGCGGATGCGCCGAGTTCTTCTTCGATTCTCAGAAGCTGATTGTACTTTGCAACACGTTCGCTTCTGCTCGGTGCGCCTGTCTTAATCTGGCAGGTGTTCAGAGCGACTGCGAGGTCAGCAATTGTTGTATCAGCAGTTTCACCGCTGCGGTGAGAAGAAATTGCTGTGTAGCCAGCCTTGTGAGCCATCTTGATAGCTTCCAGAGTTTCGGATACAGAACCAATCTGATTCAGCTTAATCAGAATAGAGTTGCCTGCGCCCAGTGCAATACCCTTGGAAAGTCTTTCGGTATTGGTAACAAACAGGTCATCACCAACGAGCTGTACTTTATGACCAATCTTAGCGGTCATCTTCTGCCAGCCTTCCCAGTCTTCTTCATCCAGACCATCTTCAATAGAGATAATCGGATACTTGTCAACCAGAGATTCCCAGTGAGCAATCAGTTCATCAGAAGTAAATTCCTTGCCGGACTTGGGCTGTTTGTAGAAGCCCTTGCCTTTTTCGGATTTCCATTCAGAAGAAGCAGCATCCATAGCAATCATGAAGTCCTTGCCTGGTTCAAAGCCTGCTGCCTTGATAGCTTCGAGAATCTTTTCGATAGCATCTTCGTCGCTTGTGAGCTTGTTAGGAGCAAAGCCGCCTTCGTCGCCGACTGCGGTAACGTCGCCCATATCCTTGATGAGAGCTTTCAGCTTGTGGAATACTTCTGCGCACCATCTGAGAGCTTCCTTGAAAGAAGGAGCACCGACAGGCATAATCATGAATTCCTGAGTATCAACAGCACTGTCAGCATGCGCACCGCCGTTGAGGATGTTCATCATCGGAACGGGGAGTTTTGTACCCTGAACACCGCCGAGGAATCTGTAAAGCGGAATACCGAGGGAAGTAGCAGCAGCTCTTGCTGTTGCAATAGAAACTGCCAGAATAGCATTTGCACCCAGATTGGACTTGTCCTTTGTGCCGTCTGCCTTAATCATAGCACCGTCTACAGCATAAGTGTCAGAAGCATCCAGACCAAGAATAGCATCCTTGATAACAGTGTTGATATTTTCAACAGCTTTCTGAACGCCCTTGCCGAGGTATCTGTTCTTGTCGCCGTCACGGAGTTCGAGGGCTTCAAATTCGCCGGTAGATGCGCCGGAAGGTGCAGTACCTCTTGCAACAGTACCGTCTTCGAGAGTGATTTCAGCTTCTACAGTAGGATTACCTCTGGAATCGAGAATTTCTCTGCCGTACACATTCACAATTTTCATAAAGCTCATGGGTATTCATATCCTTTCTTTACGGGCATCATAAATTAGAAAGACTGCCCGTATCCTGAAAAATTTATTTGTCAGAATTCTCTGACTGTTATTATTATAACACAGAGATATTTTTTTGTCAAGATATTTATAAAAATTTTACAGATAGAGAAAATACTGGTCACAGGCTTGCAAAAGTTTTGAATTTGTGGTATGATGGAGAAAAATGCTCTGATTTTTAACAGAGCTGTTCTGTAAATGTTAAGCCTGATTGGTAGACATTCCGGAGATTTCATGCTATAATGTTAAAAAACATAGCAAAGGTGGTAATTTTATGAATCATCAGAAATTTCCAAGAAGGCATTATCTTGACAATCTCCGCTGGATGACTGTCATTCTGGTAGTGATTTATCATACACTCATGATGTACAGCAGTGTGATTCCGCTCGGAACGCTGGGGGAATCCGGCATGATGTATCCGACTGACAGCATCATGTATTTTCTGTACCCGTGGTTTATGGTTCTGTTATTTATCATATCGGGCATCAGTGCGAGAAGCAGTCTGACGAATCATCCGGGTGATAAAGCTTTTCTGAAAAAGAGAACTATCCGCTATTTAGTGCCGTCCACGCTGGGACTGTTTGCTTTTCAGTGGATACAGGGCTATATCAGCATGAAACTGTGTCATTCCTTCGAGAATCTCGGCACTGTTCCGAAGCCTGCACTCTATTTGATAATGTCGGTTTCCGGAACGGGAGTTCTCTGGTATTTGCAGACTTTGTGGATTTTCTCTCTTGTGCTGGTCATCATCCGGAAAATCACGAAGAAACGGGAAAAGCTTTATCCAAAAACGGAACACTTTCCGTTCTGGGGGATGCTTCTGCTGATGATTCCGGCACTGGGATTTGCACAAATCCTGAATCTGCCGATTGTTGTTTACAGATTAGGACTTTACGGCTTTGCGTTCTTCGTGGGATATTATCTTTTTGCGCATGAAGAAGCTGTTGAAAAATTATCAGGATACAGCATTCCCCTGCTGATAATTTCTGTTCTTGCCGGAATCGGCTATACCATATTCTTCTGGGGGCAGAATTTTGCAGACGAGCCTGTTTTAAATCATCCGTTTTCGATTGCTTATGCATGGATGATGTGCCTTTCTCTGCTGGGATTCGGCAGAAAATACCTGAATTTTCAGAATCCTGCTACAGCATGGTTTTCCTCGAAAAGCTTCGGACTGTATGTCTTTCATTATCTGGGCATGTCAGCAAGTGCATATCTTCTTCACGAATATACTTCCCTGCCGTTTGTTCTGTGCGGAGTGCTGTCGCTGATTTCCTCATTCGGCATCGGCTGGGGACTGTATGAAATCATTTCAAGAATTCCGGTGTTTCGGTGGCTGGTGCTGGGCATCCGGAAAGAAAGGAGCAATACAAATGTTCAATGATAATCTTATCACGCTAAGAAAATTAAAAAAGCTCTCTCAAGAGGAACTCGCCGAAAAAGTAGGCGTTTCTCGGCAGACGCTTTCCAAATGGGAAACCGGAGAATCTCTCCCCGATATCGAAAAGGCAAAAATTCTTGCTGATTTTCTGGAAGTCTCGCTTGATGATTTGCTTTCTTATAACAATCAGAAGCAGGGGCTTCCGATTCCGCCGAAAGGCAAATATGCATTCGGCATTGTAAAAGTCGGTGAAAAGGGACAGATTGTCATTCCGGTGCAGGCACGGAAAGTCTTTCAAATCAGTCCGGGAGACAATCTTTTTGTTCTGGGTGATGATGTTCAGGGACTTGCGCTCATCAAAGAATCTGATTTTCTGAATCTTCTGAATGCTCTGCAAAATCAGAAATAAACAAAAGCACCGTCCGGAGCGTTCCGGCGGTGCTTTTGTGATTAGTCTTCTGTTTTCTTTTTCTTTCTGCTTTTCAGGAGTTTTCCGACAGTGAACACTGTCGCCACGCCGGCGACTGCACCAGCAACGGGAACGGCTGTTTTCATGATTTCGGAATTCTTTGCTTCTTTTTTAGATTCTTTCTTGTTTTTCCCGGATTTTTTCAGAATGTCTTCCGGAAGCTTTTCCAGTGTATAATCTGCATTTTCATCATCAGTAGGAATCTCGAAAGCATCAAATTCCACAGAGCCTTTTGTAATCAGCATCCGGAGCGTATGCCATCCGGTATGCAGATGTTCCAGCGTGAAGAACGCTTCCCGGAAATTACTGCTGTTTACGGAATATTCTTCTGTATATAATTTCTTGTCAATCCAGAATTCCATGCTTGCAGATTTCACCCGTCCCAGCAGAGAAATGCTGTTTCCGTAGAACCGGATTTTCAGTTCAGAATTTTCCTTGCCGACAGCACAGGTTCTGTGATAGAACTGATAGCCTGTCATGCCCTGCAAATTCCATTCGCTTTCTTCGTTCCGGAGATATTTCACATACTGAGAAAGGCAGTCCTGCCGATAGACATACGGCGCAATGGGGAAGTTCAGCTTTTCGGCTCTGATATCCCGGAAACGGTTCTGATAATACGCACTGCAAAGCCACATTCTGCCGGAACGCACCAAAGGCCTGTCATCCAGCTTCATTTCATAGACCGAATGCCCGTCAATGAAACAGAATACCAGAATTCCCATAGATGCAATGCTGATTTTGTGTCCGATATCATAAATATAATCCTGTGCCTTGCCTTCATGCAGAAGTTCATCCATATAGCGCAACTGCCATTTTCCGTCGGCATACAGCCGGAGCTGGAATCCGCAGGCGGAGCTTTCCGGATTTGTGACCGCCGAATTGTAATGCAGTCCCACGCCGACATAGTTTTCGGCATCACGGGAGGCAAAATAAGCTACTGCACTCGCCTGATAATTCGTCCAGGTATCATCCCCGAAACAGGTAAGCGGTTCGGGCGTGCCCCGAAATCTCCAGTTTGTAGGAAGAATATCTTTTGTGATTTTCTGTTCCAGATAGATAACATCATTCTCGGCACGGACAAGCTCGAATGCCCCGCCCTGGTCGGTAGTATAGAACGGCATATAGCCGTTTCTTTCTTCTTCGGAGTGCATCGGCAGAACAAACGGCAGAGGAAGCCTTTTATTTTCCGGAATCGGTTTGAGCTGTTCTGTTCCGATAATATCAGACGTTTCCAGCGTTGTGACTGTCAGAAGCGAATACGGCTTGACAGTCACCTGAAAAGAAGCTTCATTATCAGAAAGATGCGTTGCTGTTTCTTTCACGATTCTGAACCAGTTCTGGTCAACAGGTTCAGGGGCAGGGCTTCCGGCGGTCTGGAGCAGAGAGACTGTCTGCGGAAGCTGTGCCATATTTTTCAGTTTTACCTGATAGTTTCTTGCTTCTGCGGTATCATTGGCAAAATGCATGGTAAAATGTGTCCTGTCCGGAGAAACCAGTGTCATATAATTATCATGTGTATTCCAGATAGTCTGTTTTTCCTCGCCGTCGCCGAAGCAGGCTTCCGGGACATACTGCCAGTCCGAAGCCGAAAACCGCATGAAATGTGCTGAAATCCACAGTCCGACATCTACAGTATAATAGCCTGACCACGGTGTCCGTGCGGTGATGAGCTGTTTCGGGGAATAGCATGACCCGTCATAATATCCCGATACTGGTGGCTGGAATTCATACAGATTCATTCTGCCGTTGGCATACGCATTAATAATCCGGACAGCGGTATTAATTGCACCGTTTGAGCCTGTAATGCCTGTACCGTCGGCACGTCTGGAAAGTTCCGGCACATTGCAGGGGGCAATGCCTTCGCTGTACCAGATTTCTTTCTCGTAGAATTCATGCAGATATTTTGTATTTTCATCCCCCTGCGACATATAATGCAGGCCGATGACATCTATTGCATTGCGGAGCTGTTCATTCTCGCGCATCAGAGAAGCGATATTTCTCGTGCCGACTTCATCTGAAGCGACTATCCTGATTTTAGAAAAATCATACGGCGCACGGCGTTCTGATTTGAGCCGTTCGGAAAAATAAATCAGCCAGTCGGTTTCCGGGGTTTCTGTTTCATTGGCATCCGGACTGATGAAATCAAATTTGAGATGATATATCTCATACGCTGATTTCAGTGTTTCATAATACCATCTGTAACGCGCATCAAATCCGGCTTTTTTACTCTCCCGAAATGCCGAAGTGACCCAGTGCGGTTCGCCCCAGCGGAGCAAATCCAGCGTAATTGCGGGATTGATTTTCTTTGCATCCGAAGCAAACTGAAAGCCTGCGCCTCTGGTGACATCCGCCTTTTCTTCCGGATAACGCTTGACACAAGGTTCAGTTCCGGAGGAAGAATTCACATCTGCGCCCATCTCAATTTTGATATGTACCAGACTTGCGCCGTAATCGGGCTGGAACAGCAGTTTCATAATTTCCTGATAGACTTCGGGATGATTTCTTTTATAATCTATCAGAAGTCTGGACGAACCGTTTCCGGTCACACAGCCCAGACCTCTGAAAACTTCTCTTGCGCTGGCCTGTGAGCCGTCAATGATGATTTCATTCGGCATTAGCATTTTCCTCCTGTACTGCAATCAGAAATTTGATATTCTTGCCTTCTTCGGTGAACATGCGTTCGTGTTCGGTTTTGAGGTTTTCGGCAAAGCCGGAGCTGTGTAAATCTCTTGTGATATATTTGATTTTAAATCCGGTTTCTTCAAAATAAGCAAGACTTTCTTCAAAGAGCTGGTCATCATCTGTTTTGAACCAGATTTCGCCCCGCAGAAATTCTTTATACTGCACAAGCTGACGGGTATGTGTCAGACGGCGTTTTTTATGTTTCGGCTTATTCCACGGATTGCAGAAATTAATAAAGATTCTCTGAATATTGTCCTGTTCGCCGAAAACTTCTGAAATCTGCATGATATTCAGAATCATGACTCTGACCTGTTCGTCTGTCAGATTTTCGGTCTGAAGTGCCTGTTCGATTTTGCGCTTGGCAAGGACGAGCATTTCATTCTTGATATCCACGGCGACAAAATTCACATTCTGCCAGTGCAGAACGGCCTGACTTGCGAAACCGCCTTTTCCGCATCCCAGTTCGAGATAAATTGGTTTCTGATTCTGAAATACTTCATTCCAGTGATTTTTATGATGTTTCGGGTCGGCAATGAAGAAACTGCTTGCTTCGAGTTCCGGCCGTGCCCACGGTTTGCATCTGATTCGCATAAATCCCGTTATCCTTTCTGATAAAATAATAATTATAATTTAAGATTGATTTCCTGTCCGGTATGCTGATACTGTTCGAGCTCGACACCTGTCATGCGGAACATCATTTCAGAAGCTTTTGTCGCATCAGAATCGGCGTACTTGTTTTCCGCATAGATGACTTTCTTAATGCCTGACTGAATGATAGCTTTTGCGCATTCATTGCACGGGAACAGCGTGACATACAGTGTACAGCCTTTCAGGCTGACAGAAGCACTGTTCAGGATAGCGTTCAATTCGGCATGGCAGACAAACGGATATTTTGTATTCAGAAAGTCTCCTTCCCGTTCCCACGGCATTTCGTCGTCATTGCATCCGGTCGGCATTCCGTTATAGCCGACAGAGACAATTTTCTTGTCTTCGTTGACGATACATGCGCCGACCTGTGTGTGATTGTCCTTGCTTCTCTGCGCCGAAAACATGGCGATTCCCATGAAATAGGCATCCCAGTGAATATAGTTTTCACGTTTCATAATCTGTTTTATCCTCCTGATATTCCAGCAGAATTCCGTTCCTGCCGATTTTAATTTTCTGAAACTGCACAAAATCATGCTTTTGTGCAATTTGTTCCGATACAATCGCGAACGGACAGGCATTCGGAAGTTTCTGACCGGTCAGAATTTCCTGATAAGATGCTGTTTCGTCCGCAATTTCGGGTTCTGTCTGAATGGTCAGCACCGGAACGGATTCCCAGAGTTTGCAGGCAATTTCACGGATAATCTGCATTTTCTTCGGAATACAGACGTTCCCGAAGAAAAATTCGCCGGAAAACAGTTCCGATTCCGGAATGATGATTTCAAATGTAAATTCTTCCCTGACGGGATACCGATTCAGCCAGAAACCGCGCACTTCTGAAAAATCATCTGAACGGAACAGCATCTGCCTGTAATCGTGAGCACCATTTTCGTCATAGCCGAGTTTAAAATCCTGTTCTAATTTTTTCTGATTCCATGCAAGAATTTTCTGCAAATCCTCCCGTTCGGAATGCCAGTAACCGCTTTTGAAAGGCAGTCCGGCAAGTTCGAGCACGTTGTGAAAGTTCCGCATAAAATCAGCAGAAATTTCTTTTCTGGAAAATTCCAGCGACAAGGAAAAATAAGCCGGCATAATCAGAAGCCCTCCATAATATTCTGATTTTCCAGCACAGGGGCATCCGGCGCATCGGGAACGTCCGGCACATCCGGCACGTCGGGGACTTCCGGTACATCGGGCACTGCCGGAACATCCGGAACAACTTCTTCTGATTTGCTTTCAGTCTGATTCAGAATATCCAGCACTTCGGAATGCTTGATTTCCTTCGGGGCTTCGGGGGCTTTGAGCGCGTCCGGCACTTCCGGTGCAACCATATCTTCCGGCATTTCCGGCAGAGCGAGTTCTTCAATCACTTCCGGCGGAAGTTCCAGATACATTTCCTCTTCTGTGAGTGTGCCTTCGATTTTGAGCTGTTTGGTCGGAATGCGTTTCAGCGGTGCATAAATAAACTGTTTGCAGGAGTATGTTTCTTCCACTATTCCCTGATTCTCACACAGAATTCTCCGGCCGTCCTTGATGCGTTTCCCGAACTGGCAGTAACTGCATGACGGGGCAATGTTTTTGTCGAAATAATACGTCTTTTTCTTGAAAATATCGAATAAACCCATAAAAATTCACCTCATTGTTAAATTCTATTCACAGTCAGGACATGTTTACTCTATCATAGTATAACATATTTTCAGATATTTGTCCAGTAGTTTCTGTAAAAAGAAAAATTTCTTTTTATCATTTCGATAGACTTAATACTTCATTTTTGTGCATTTTCTACAAATATTCTGTTGAATGTTAGTCTAGTTTACGAATAGATTTTTTTTTTGCTTCATGTTATAATATCTTTAAGCGTGTTAGAAGTTTATCCAGAAACAAAAACTTCCCCCATGCAATTTAAATCAGGAGGTTATTTAAAAAATGGCTACAAAAACAACTGTTCCGTTCAAAGGCACTGCTGAACAGGAAGCAAAGCTCCGCGAAGTCATCAATGCACACCGTGATGACCCCGGCGCACTGATGCCGGTGCTCCAGCAGGCGCAGGACATCTACGGCTATCTGCCTATTGAAGTGCAGAAAATTATTTCTGACGAAATGAGCATCCCGCTCGAAAAAATCTATGGTGTTGTCACATTCTATGCACAGTTCTCGCTTTATCCAAAGGGTAAATATAACATTTCTGTCTGTCTTGGTACAGCCTGCTATGTCAAAGGCTCTGGCGATATTTACGACAAGCTTCAGGAAGTTCTGGGAATCGGCGACGGCGAATGCACTGCCGACGGCAAATTCTCTCTCGAAGCCTGTCGCTGTATCGGTGCATGTGGTCTTGCACCTGTTCTGACTGTCAACGAGGATGTATACGGCCGTCTGACTACAGACAAGGTAAAAGAAATTCTTGATAAATACGAGTAATGCAGATTACATACAAGGAGGAATTTATACATGAAGTCTTTGCAGGAAATTCAGCAGATTTGTGAAACCATGCACCCAGAGCTGGAACTTCGTCACGAAGGTTCTACAGAAGCAAAGAGCAAATATGAAAAGCATGTGCTCATCTGTGGTGGTACAGGCTGTACTTCTTCCGGTTCTGCGGCAATTGCCGAAACTCTGGAAAAAGAGCTTGTCGCAAACGGTCTGGAAGAAAAAGTTCAGGTTGTCAAGACCGGCTGTTTCGGTCTCTGCGCACTTGGCCCGATTATGATTGTCTATCCGGAAGGTGCTTTCTATTCCAGAATCAAGGCAAAGCATGTGCCCCAGATTGTAAAAGAACATCTTATCGAGGGCAATCCGGTCAAGGAACTGCTTTATGATGAAACCGTTACCGACGAGGGCATCAAGTCCCTGAACGAAACCAGCTTCTACAAGAAACAGCACCGTGTGGCTCTGAGAAACTGCGGTGTTATCAATCCTGAAAATATTGATGAATATATTGCAAGAGACGGCTACAAGGCTCTTGCAAAAGTTGTAAAGGAAATGACGCCGGAAGATGTCATTCAGACAATTCTGGATTCCGGTCTGCGCGGACGCGGCGGCGGCGGCTTCCCCACTGGTATGAAGTGGAAGCTTGCCAGAACTATCGTTCCGGATGCTGACCAGAAATATGTCTGCTGTAACGCTGACGAAGGCGACCCCGGCGCATTCATGGACAGAAGCGTGCTCGAAGGCGACCCCCATGTCGTTCTGGAAGCCATGTCCATTGCTGGTTACGCTATCGGCGCAACACAGGGATATATCTACGTCCGTGCAGAATACCCGATTGCTGTTGAAAGACTGAAAATTGCTATCCAGCAGGCGCGTGAATACGGCACACTGGGCAAGAATATTTTCGGCTCTGATTTCAGCTTTGATATTGACCTGAGACTTGGTGCAGGCGCATTTGTATGCGGTGAAGAAACAGCCCTCATGACTTCTATCGAAGGCAACAGAGGCGAACCCCGTCCGCGTCCTCCGTTCCCGGCTGAAAAAGGTCTCTACAAAAAGCCCACTATCCTGAACAACGTGGAAACCTATGCAAACGTTCCGCAGATTATCCTGAACGGCGCAGAATGGTTTGCTTCTATGGGTACAGAAAAATCCAAGGGTACAAAAGTTTTCGCACTTGGCGGTAAAATCAAGAACACCGGCCTTGTAGAAGTTCCGATGGGTACTACTCTCCGCGAAGTTATTGAAGAAATCGGCGGCGGCATCCCGAACGGCAAGAAGTTCAAGGCAGCCCAGACAGGCGGTCCTTCCGGCGGATGTATCTCCCCTGAAAACTACGACGTTCCGATTGATTACGATAATCTGATTGCTATCGGCTCTATGATGGGTTCTGGCGGTCTTATCGTTATGGACGAAGACAACTGTATGGTAGATATCGCAAAATTCTTCCTTGAATTCACTGTTGATGAATCCTGCGGTAAATGTACTCCCTGCCGTATCGGTACAAAGCGCATGTACGAAATGCTTGACAAAATCACAAAGGGTCAGGCTGAACTTGCAGATTTGGACAAGCTCGAAGAACTCTGCTATTACATCAAGGCAAATTCTCTCTGTGGTCTGGGGCAGACAGCTCCGAACCCTGTACTTTCCACGCTGAAGAACTTCCGCCACGAATATGAAGCGCATGTTCTGGCCAAGAAATGTCCTGCCGGTGTCTGCAAAGACCTTCTTCAGTTTGAAGTCAATCCCGAAAAGTGCGTCGGCTGCGGACTTTGTGCAAAGAACTGCCCCGTTCAGGCTATCTCTCAGGGCGACTATATCGCACCCGGCAAGAAGCGCGCTGCATTCGTCATTGACGCATCCAAGTGCATCAAGTGCGGTGTCTGCATGAGCAACTGCCGTCCGAACGCTATCACCAGAGGCTAATCAGAGGAGGAGGAACTAATTATCATGGCTGATATTAACGTAAAAATCAATGGTATTGCGGTGACTGTTCCCAAGGGTACAACCGTTCTGGAAGCCGCACACATGGCAGGTATCGACATTCCGACATTCTGCTATATGAAAGAAATCAACGAAATTGGTGCTTGCCGTATCTGTATGGTGGAAATCAACGAAGGCAGAGGCTTCCGCATGGTTGCCGCCTGCGTGTATCCGCTCGCATTTGACGGTACAGAAATCCTGACCAATTCCCCGAAAGTAATGGATTCCAGAAGAAAAACGCTGGAACTGATTCTTTCCACACATGACAAGAAATGCTTATCCTGTGTCAGAAGCGGTAACTGCGAATTGCAGTCCCTCTGCAACGAAATGGGCATTGACCATGAAGATATCTACGAAGGTGAAAAGCATGTCTATGAAATCGACAATTCTGCTGTTCACATGTACAGAGACAATAACAAGTGCATTCTGTGCCGCCGCTGTGTAGCCGTCTGCGAAAAGTGGCAGGGTGTCGGCGTTATCGGTGCAAACGAAAGAGGCTTCAAGACCTTTATCGGCAGTGCTTTTGAGATGGGTCTCGGCGAGACAAGCTGTGTTTCCTGCGGTCAGTGTATTGCAGTATGTCCTGTCGGCGCACTGTCTGAAAAAGATTATACGGATGCTGTCTTCAAGGCAGTCGCTGACCCGAACAAGTACGTTATCGTGCAGACTGCTCCGGCTGTCCGTGCAGCTCTCGGCGAAGAATTCGGCTATCCGATTGGCACAAACGTAGAAGGAAAGATGGCTGCTGCCCTGCACCGTCTGGGCTTCGACAATGTATTTGATACCGACTGGGCTGCTGACCTGACTATCATGGAAGAAGCGACTGAATTTGTTGACAGATTCAAGAACGGCGGAAAACTCCCCATGATGACTTCCTGTTCTCCGGGCTGGGTAAAATACTGCGAACATTACTTCCCTGACCTGATTGATAATCTTTCTTCCTGCAAGTCTCCTCACCAGATGCTCGGTGCAATGGCGAAGACTTACTATGCTGAAAAAATCGGCAAGAAGCCGGAAGATATTATCGTTGTCAGTGTCATGCCGTGTACTGCCAAGAAGTTCGAGTGCCAGCGTGAAGACCAGAATGCCGCAGGCGTTCCGGATGTAGATTATGTTATCACTACCAGAGAACTTGCCAGAATGATTCGCCGTGCAGGTCTGAAGTTCACTTCCCTGCCCGATGAAGATTTTGACAATCCGCTTGGTCTTTCTTCCGGTGCTGGTGATATCTTCGGTGCAACCGGCGGTGTAATGGAAGCTGCTCTGAGAACAGCTTACTGCTGGCTGACAGGCAAGGAAGATGAAGTTGTTGAATTCAAGGAACTCCGTGGTACTGACGGCATCAAGCGTTCTGAAATCGACATTGACGGCACTAAGATTCGTGTTGCAGTAGCATCTGGTCTTGCCAATGCCGGCGAACTGCTCCGCAGAGTACAGAGCGGTGAAGAAAAAGTCGATTTCATCGAAATCATGGCATGTCCCGGCGGATGTGTCAACGGCGGCGGTCAGCCTCAGCAGCCTGCAAGTGTCCGCAACTTTGAAGATTTGCGCGTACTCCGTGCAAAGGCTCTCTATGATGAAGATGCTAACAAGGAACTTCGCCTGTCTCATCTGAACAAGGACATCAAGGCTCTGTATGAAGAATATCTCGGCAGACCCGGCGGACACAAGTCCCATAACACACTTCATACAACCTATGTGAAGCGTACGATTAACTAAGAATTGTCTGTCTGTTTTACAGACAACATTTCATAAAATCATCCTTTCCGGAAAGCCGTGCTGTTCTGAACAGTACGGCTTTTCTAATCAAAATAAAAAAGCCTGACTTCCGGAACGCTCCGGAAGTCAGGCCGATAATGAATTTCTTAATTATATTTTTCCAGCAGCTGCTGTACTTTTTCATGAGGGTCAATCACTGTGCTGATAGATACATCATGATTGATAGAAGCAATGAAATAAGCCACATATTTGGAAACATCCACAGAATTGAACCATTCACGCTGGAGCAGTTCCGGCGGACAGTAAGTCAGATTTGTACCAAATACACCGCTGATATAGCCGTCTGCATAAGCCTTGTCGAATGTATCAAGACCATTTGTAAAAATAGAATAAGTCGCATAAGCGAAAATTCTTCTTGCTTTGCGCTTTTTCAGTTCATAAGCAATGTCAAGCACGGACTGTCCGGAAGAAATAATATCATCTGCAATGAAAATATCCTTGCCCTCTACAGAGTTTCCGAGATATTCATGAGCGACAATCGGGTTTCTGCCGTTGACAATCTTCGAGTAATCACGTCTCTTGTAGAACATGCCGAGGTCAACACCGAGTTCAGAAGCATAGAACATGTTTCTGTTGAGTGCGCCTTCGTCAGGGCTGACTACCATGAACTTATCTTTTGTGATGTGGAAATCCTTGATATTATGGAACATAGCCTTCAATACCTGATAGGACGGAATCACGTTATCGAAGCCCATCAGCGGAACAGCGTTCTGTACTCTGGGGTCATGTGCATCGAATGCAACGATATTGGAAACACCCATTCTTTCGAGTTCCTGCAAAGCAACAGCGCAGTCGAGGGATTCACGGTAGTTTCTTCTGTGCTGACGACCGCCGTACAGATTCGGCATAATCACGTTGATGCGGTGTGCTTTGCCTCCTGCTGCCTGAATGATACGCTTCAAATCCTGAAAATGGTCATCCGGAGACATGGCATTTTCTTTTCCGAAATACGTATAAGTACAGCTGTAATTGCCCATATCCGTGATGATGAACAAGTCCTTTCCTCTCACAGTGGACTTGATTAAACCCTTTCCGTCGCCGGATGCAAAACGCGGGCATTCGCTTTCCAGAATAAAGGAATCTGTCTGGAATCCGCCCTTGATTGCCCATTTTACAAGATAGTCGTCAATCTTTTTGCCGAGTTCCTTGGCATTGTCCATAACAATCAGGCCGAGGGGGGCGACATTATTCTTGTGATTGAATAAGATTTCATTTTTTTCCATTTCGCTCATTGCATTTTACCTCACAAAAAAATTATTTACAGAATTTGTCAATATATCTGTCAATGTCCTCAGAGATGATTTCTTTTGCACTGTCAGCATTTTCGACCTCGTTGACGGCAGTCGTTTTATTTTCCAGTTCTTTATAGACCCGGAAGAAATGGGACATTTCCTCGAAAATATGCTTCGGGAGCTCGTCAATGCTGTGATAGCAGTTGTAATTCGGGTCATCAAACGGAATGGCAATGATTTTATCATCATGCTTGCCGTTGTCAATCATGCGGATAACACCAATGGGATAGCATCTCACAAGTGTCATCGGATACAATGCCTCAGAACAGATAACCAGCACGTCCAGCGGGTCGGAGTCATCTGCATAAGTACGTGGAATCAGGCCGTAATTTGCCGGATAATGTGTAGATGTATGCAGAATTCTGTCCAGTTTCATGAAGCCGGTTTCCTTATCGAGTTCATACTTGATTTTACTGCCTTTGGGGATTTCAATCACGGCGACGAAATCTTCCGGACTGATGCGCTTCGGGCTGATATTATGCCAGATATTCATAAAAAACACCTCGTCATGTGGAGTATATAAAAATTATAACATGATTCCGGCAGTTTGTCAATGCTTATTGCCGAAAAATAAAAAATTGTCGTTTTTTTCACAAAATCAACAGGAATTATGCATGATTCATGTGAAAAAAGCGAAAGAGGAGCGAACCGCTCCCCTTTCCGGAATTATTTTTTCAGATATTTGTCCATGATATCGCAGAAATCGAAAGTCGCGAAATAGTCTGCCGGAGTTTCTGCACGGCGAATCATCTTGACAGAACCGTCTTCACAAAGAAGCAGTTCAGCAGAACGGAGTTTTCCGTTATAGTTGTAACCCATGGAGAAACCGTGTGCACCGGTGTCATGAATGACGAGCAAATCGCCGATTTCAACCGGAGGAAGCATTCTGTCAACGGCGAATTTATCGTTATTTTCGCACAGACCGCCTGTCACGTCGCATTTGTAAGTACAGGGTTCATTTTCCTTGCCCAATACAGTAATATGATGATATGCGCCGTAAATGGCCGGACGCATCAGATTTGCAGCGCAGGCATCCACACCGACATATTCTTTATAGATGTGCTTCTTATGCAGAACCCTTGTGACAAGATGTCCGTAAGGCGCAGCCATGAAACGACCCATTTCTGTGAAAATGGCGACATCTCCCATACCAGCCGGAACGAGAATTTCATCAAATACTTTATGAACGCCCTCACCGATTGCAAGAATATCGTTCGGGGTCTGGTCAGGACGGTAGGCAACCCCTACACCGCCCGACAGATTGATGAATTTAATCTCTGCGCCGGTTTCGTTCTTCAAATCCACAGCAAGCTGGAATAACTGTCTTGCAAGTGTCGGATAATATTCATTTGTGAGCGTACTGGATGCCAGAAACGCATGAATGCCGAAATATTTTGCGCCTTTTGCTTTCAGCATCTTGAAGCCCTCAAACATCTGTTCACGGGTAAAGCCATATTTTGCATCTTCCGGACTGTCCATAATTTCTGTTGAAATTGTGAACTTTCCGCCTGCATTGAATCTACAGCAGATAGTTTCCGGAATGCCCGTCAGCTTCTCCAGATATTCGATATGTGTAATATCATCCAGATTGATGTATGCCCCCAGCTTGTACGCCAGCTCATAATCCTGCGCCGGTGTTACGTTTGAGGAAAACATAATATCATGACCGGAGAATCCGCAGGCATCACTCATTTCCAGTTCTGTAAAGCTGGAACAGTCCACACCACAGCCTTCTTCCTGAAAGATTTTCAGCAGAAACGGGTTCGGCGTTGCCTTTACAGCAAAATATTCTCTGAATCCCTTGTTCCATGCGAACGCTTTCTTCACCAGACGGGCATTTTCACGGATGCCCTTTTCATCATAGATATGAAACGGCGTGGGGTAAGTCTTTGCGATTTCCTCAGCCTGTTCTTTTGTGATAAACGGGATTTTCGGATTTATTTGATTCATATCAATTCAAGCTCCTTACTGTCTTAATCTGTAATTTATGCTATTATTTTATCATATTTTATCAATTTTGTCAATACTGTGAATTCTCACTTTGAAAAAATAAGATTTTCCTGAAATTTTCAAAAAAATCAAAACTCTGTAACGTTCTGCATGAAAAATCCCACTTTCATGGTGAGGGGGTGAACCTATGGAAGATAATGAAATTCTGGAATTATTCTATCAGCATGATGAACGGGCTTTGCAGGAAGTTTCTGCCAAATACGGCGGAAAGCTCTGGCGGTTTGCCCTGCATTTCCTCGGAAACGACTCCGATGCCGAAGAATGCCTTAACGATGTATATTTCAAGGCATGGAATGCCGTTCCCGTACAGAAACCCGAATATCTCTCTGCCTATCTGATGCAGATTTGCCGTTATACCGCATTCAGCATGATTGACCGCAAATCCGCTCAGAAACGAAATGCCGTGCTTGTCGAACTGACTGCCGAAATGGAACAGTGTATTCCGGATACCGCTCCGGAACAGCAGACGGAACTTTCCGAACTTCTGAACGAATTTCTCGGAACGCTCCCGAAAGAAAAAAGAATGATATTCGTCCGGCGGTACTGGTACGGCGACAATATCCAGGATATTGCAGAAGCCTTTCACTGCCGGGAATCCAGAATCAAGACAATCCTGTTCCGCACAAGAAAAAAATTAGAATTATTTCTCAAAGAAAGGGGCTTTTCATATGAACGGAAAAGATTTGCTGAACTCCATGACGGAGATTAATCAAGAGTATATTGCAGAAGCTGAATTTCCGGATATCCGGATGCATCAGAACAGAAAGAAAAGCATCATCCGGACGGTTTCGGCGATGATTGCCGTTGCTGTCATGGGCGTGACTGCCGGGGCGGT
>SVNI01000030.1 GCA_015066975.1 Ruminococcus sp.
TTAACAGGGCTATTCTCGGCAAGGAAAATCTCTCCGCAGAAGGTCTGAAGAATATCGATTTCAACGGCAACGGAAAACCAGATTCTGAAGAAACCCTCACTATCATGAAACTGATTGTCGGCCTCATCACCGAAAGCCAGATTGCAGGTTAACCTATTGATAACTGCATAACAAAAATCCCGTCCCTTTCCGGACGGGATTTTTTCTGATTCAGTTCTGCAACAGCGGCAGAATCACAAAGCCCAGCAGTGTTGCCAGAGCCATGCATAATACAACAATGCGCATGAACATGCTCTTTTTTGGTTTTGCTTGTTTCAAGAAAATTCACCTCTTATTCTGCTGATTATCGAACGACAATTGCTTCTGTACGGGTCTGCGGTACGGGAGCAGTTTCTTCTGAAAGTGCATTTTCCGTCATGATTTCTTCATTTTCTCCGTTCACAGCCTGTGTGGCTTCCTGAATGACTTCGCCGTTTTCATTTGTCATTGGTTCGCCTTCTCCGGCGATTCCTGATTCTGTTTCTGTCGGCCGGAGCGAATCCCAGATGCTCGTTGTCGCCACTGTTGTGATAATCTGAGAGGCCTGTGCTTCGCCTTTTTCCTTCTCACGGCGTTTCTGATTGATTTCATTGATATTTGCCATACTGTGAAGTGTGATACCGATAATTATCAGCATGATGAGGATTCCGCCTGCTGCAAATACAATGCGCTTCATGTTCATGATTGATTTTCCTCCTCCAGCAGATAAGCATCTTCCGGCGAAATCATGCCGTCAGCTTCTGTCGGCTGAATTCTCCAGTCATAGATAGTTTCTTCGCTGATTTCCGCATCAACAACCGAGCCTTCCTGATATTCCGGCACGTTTTCAGAAGATTCCAGAAGCACAAGCTTTCTGTCCGGCAAAACTTCTGCCCAGAGGGGTTCTGTTTCCCAGTCATGTTCTTCCCCGAATGAAACGACAACTCTGACAATTGCCTTTACAAATGGCTTTTTCAGGGCATTCCGGAACAGAGAAAGCGTTTCTTCAGCAAGCCTGATACGGCGACGGCCGTTATTCTGTGAGAATGGCAATTCCATCTTGCTGAGTTCCGGAATCGTATGCAGATTCAGAATGCCGGACGGCACTTCCCTGTTTACAGAAACAGCAATGCTTTCCGGACTGGCATCTTGCAGAGCGTTTTCGGGATTCTGCCATTTAATTTCAAAGCGTTCCTGTGTATCTTCATTTTGACATTCAGAAATGACCTGATTTTCATCCGGAAGATAATTTTTTTCCAGACAGCCGGCCGAGACGGTATCCAGAATACCGGCAAAATTTCCGAAATTTTCAGTATTGGCATTCATGAACTCCAGTTCACGCAGACCGAACGCACACAGCCCGATAGTAATGCCCCATACTTCACCTGTTTCCTGATTTCCCGAAAGATAAACGGAATATAAATCATGTGCCGAAACCGCATTTTCATAAGCTCCGGCAAATCTGACCCATTCGGCCGGATAAGCTTTCAGGGCAGTCAAATTGATAATGCCGTTCATCTCCGGGAACAGAGTACTTAACAATTTCATGATGCTGTGATAAGTTTTCTGTGGCGAGCCGGAAAGTTCCCCGGCGAGCACACAACAGCAGGGAGATTCCAGAAGTGCCTGAATCTGGTCTTCTTCCATGCCTTGCACAGGTGCATCTTCCACAGGCGGTGCGGACACATCCGCAGAAAATGCTAAATCCAGAACGGCTTCTTCTGTTCTGACAGAAACATAACAGGCATTCTCATCACGGGAACTGTACAGAATTTCTGCATTCTGGATTCTCTGTTGCAGTTCGTCCTGAGAAACTTTCTGATTCAGGAACACAGCAATTGTCGTCTGTGATTTCCGGACAATGCCTCTTACAGACTTTGCTGATTCTGCAAATACAGTTTCCGCATCATATTCCGGAAGCGGAATTTCCAGTGCGGGCACATAACAGGGAATGCCGTTACGTTTGTCCAGTTTTTCAGAAATATCATGTGTAATCTCATAGAAAAAGCTGACTAATTCTTCCACTGCCCAGCCGTCCCCGGACGGTGCAACCGGGAGCACTCCCAGCAGAGGACTGTGTACAAATTCCAGTTCACCGGAAAGGCTCTGCATCAGTCTCCATGCACCTCGTGTGAACAGCATTCTCATCTTAGGATTCCGGCACTGCATGAAACATTCCAGCGAATATTTCAGAAGTTTCCAGCCCTGATTGATATCCAGAATGCTGTAGATTTCCAGAAGTTTTCCGGTTTCTCTGAGAAATTCCGGCTTGCCCTGAATCAGATTTGCACAAAGATTCGCATAATAGAAGGCTTCTGCCGGATTGTCATGCTGAAAATAATATTCCGCAAGATAGGCATATGTCACATGTGGAATTTCCCCGCATTTTTTCTCGTGCCGGAGCACAGGCTGAATGATTTCGAGTGCTTTTTTCTCGTCATTGCGCATGAGATATACTTTCATGCTGAAATTCAGTTCGCAGGCTTCGCAGTCGCTGTTTTTGCTTCTGGGGTAATGCTGAAAATTCGCATAGGCGACATCTGTCTTTTCGCGGTCGATATCTATCCAGAACGAAGCCTGCTTCATGTAGTAAGTACGGAGCGAAAAGCCATATTTTTCGCTTCGTTTCTTAAATTCTTCAAAATAATGCCGTACTTCTTCCAGAGTTATCTGATAATAGTCATCCAGATAGCCTATCAGCCATTTGAATGCCCACATCATATCCTGATACATCTCTTCTTCGAGTTCCGGATGTTCATCAAAAATTCTGAGATATTCCGGAAAACAGAGCAGACCTTTGAAATTATCGTTGTGCATGGTCGATTCTACAATATACTGATACCGGAAATATAATCTCCAGTAATGCTGATTTTCGTCATCAGCCTCCTTGACGGCCTGTGCAATGGTTTCCAGACGTGCCGAGCCGTGCTCCATATTATTGATGAGATGAATTTTTTCCTGTGGTTCAAACACAGAATCACTCCTTTCTTATGTCACTTCGACAGAACTTCCGCCGAAATTCCATGAATTTCCTTTGCTGTCCTTCAAGTGTCCCAGACAGGACTTTATCTCATAGGGAATATCGTTGATTCTGGCATCATAGCCCTCTTTCGCGCTTTTGAAATTTGCTTTGTAGGACTGCCCGAAAGCCTGCAACACCAGAAATTCAATATAATGCCCTACTGTTTCGCTTGCCTGCGAATTATCCTGTTCTGTTCCGGAAGGTTTCTGCTTCGAGATGAAATCTGCATAACCGTTCAGAAAATCATCAGCATTCATTTCGGGAAGCAGTTCCCTTTCTTTCTGAATGCCGTACCGGACTAGAAAAGAAGGCTGTTTATTTTTTCTGGTTCTTACATTCGTCCAGCGGAGCTTATAGACTTTAGGAGCATCTTTTCTTGTATGCCGGCTGGCTGTTGATTTTTCGGTTATGGTAAAATATTCTGCTCTCAGAAATTCCTCCGGCGTTGTTCTGATAAATTTGATTTTATAATCTTTGCCGTCGCTGTAGGAAAAGACTAACAGCATCTGCTTGTCAGGATACCGGCTTGTCAGAATTTTTTTATAGCAATCCAGATATTCCTGAATTTCTGCAAATGAAGCATTCTTTGCAAGCGTTTTTTCCGGCTTTTCCTCCTGTCTCTGCGGAATCTGGGCAGAGACATTGGAAATGACAATTTCCCCGTCCGCATTGCAGGCAAATCTGACTGCATCACCGGATTTCAGCCCCAGATACTGCCGGATTTCCGGCGGAATTATTATTTGTCCGTTTTCTGCTATTTCTGCAACTGTATTCATTCTATCACCCCTTTTGTTCATTTTCAAAATTTATCATCCAGAAGATGCAACATTCTGGCATAATAATCCGTACCGTTGCGGTTATCGAATTTCTGCACGGCGGAATCTGCTTCCTGATAGAAATGCTCTGCAACGACTTCCGGACGGTTCTTGAATAAAGAGACATCACGGGCGACTTTGAGCTGTTCCAGCAGAATAAGATGCTTTTCTTCATCCAGCGCACGAAACAGATGATAAGCCCCGATAGCAAACAGCATTTTCATCAGCGGATTCTTGGATGTCAGATATAATTCATAGTGAATGCTGAACAGTCTCACGCCGTCCGGAATCTTCGTCAGGCTGTAGAGTGTCAGCAATGTGCCGATAATATCCAGATAGTACGGGTCACAGGCAACGCGCCGTTCTGTCAGAAAGGCATAATGCACCGCATGGGGGTACTGTTCCCGTTCGAGATAATATCTGATAAAATCATGATATGTGGCCTGAGGGAGCGCATTGGAACGGAGTTTTCCGGCAAAGATAAGTTTTGCGGCTTCGAGGGCTTTTTCTTCTTGGCCTATCGAGAGATAATACATTGCCTGCTGGTCATAATATAGAGCTCTGCCGTCGGAAATGTCGTCAAGGGGTTCTTCCAGAAAACGGTAAAAATCTGCCGCAGCAATGGCGGTATCAACTTTCATATAGAACAGACAGTGCTTCATGTAGTAAATGCTCAGGCTCTTACCCTGTTCGAGAAGCATTTTCTTGAACAGCCGGAAATAACTGTCAATTTCGGCTCTGGAAATCTGGGGGAATTCCGGTGCAGCTTCTACAATCCACTTGAAACAAATCAGCATATCATGCGACGTGCGGACATCTTCACGGAGAATTTCATATTTTTCATAAAGCGAAAGCATTTCCGGGAAGATAATCATTGCATAGTATCTGTCACCACAGAAAATAGATTCTTCCAGATAATCATATCTGAACTGGAACTGCCATTCCAGAAGATTCCGTTTATCGGCTTCGGTGATAGCTTCACGGATGCGCCGGAGTCTGGGTTCTCCTCTGTCGAACAAATAAAAACTATGTTCCATGCTTTTGAATTCCTGCATCAGGTCAGCCCCCATTCTATGAGTGTGATAAGATTCTGATTCAAGAGTGCCATTTCACTGCCCTGCATGGGAAATCTGCCTGTCAGGAGATTCTGCACATACAGGATTTCAATGCAGATTTTCTGTCTCTGGGGATTTTCCAGGGAAATTAATTTCTGAATCAGGGGATTGTTCCAGTTCAGAAAGAGCGTGGCACGGCTGTCTTTGACTTCTTCAGCGAAAGCATCCAGCATGGAGAAGAACAAATCGCTTGCATTTTCTCTGGAATGCTGGATTTCTCGCTTGATTCCGGCATTTTCATCAAGAAGATAGAAAACAGGGAGCTGTGCCGGAGAAAAGGCTTTCAGTTCGGCATCACATCCGAACTGTTCCAAAGCATCACGGGCATTGTCAAGCAGATTTCCGGCTTTCCGGAAGGCTTCTGCCGAAGGATTCCGGAGAAATTCTTCAAAAGAAGTATATTCCAGCGGAACAGCGACAAAGCTTTCGTCATATTCCTGCATCATGCGCAGAAGCTGGGAATCATAGACATAGCAGGCATTGACAAGCATCTGATTCTGTGAGAGCATCAGTGCCGAAGTCCGGTGAAACTGATTCATATCCAGCGCATAGCTGACGGGTTCGGTTCTGGTGAGAAGCTCTTTTCCGGTCAGTTCGCCCATATTGGTTTCAAATTTCAGAAACGGGATAAACGTCCGGAAGAAATCTTCATCTTCACAGGCCATAGACTTGACGGCCATGAAATGAATCCGGATGATTTCCTGTAAGAGTTCCGGATTTGTATGGGAAAGGCTTGTCAGATAATCAGAAATGCACCGGCTGAGTTCTTCCCTTGCCTGTTCCAGAAGTTCATCTTCATAGAAATTTTCACGGGAAGCCGTCGGCCGAAGCTGGGACGTATTCAGGAAACAGCGCAGAAATCCTGACCATTTCGGAAGAATGCTCTCGCCGTCCTCTGTAAGAAGCATGTTCTTGAGATAGATTCTGTGTGTATTCTTTGCATGAAGTGAAACCGCATGAGGCATGATGTAAGCCACTCCGCTGAATAATCCCGTTTTCGATTCCAGAGGAATATAGCCGAGAAAATCCGTCTCAAACAATTCTTTTCCGAGTGCCATAATCTGTCCGGAAAAATTCTCTCCAGTCTCCGGAAAACAGATATTAATCCGTTCTTCCGAACCATCTTCACGGCAGAGCATCACCGGAAACGGCAGAGGAAGCCCGTAATATCTGACCAGTTCACAGATTTTCTGTTCTGTAAAATACGATTCACAGCCTTTTTTGGCTTTCAGGATGACTTCTGTCCCCTCTGGAACAGAATCACTTTCCAGTTCCGTGATGCTGTAAGTGCCGTCAGGACTGCCCTCGAATCTATAGGCCTTTGCGGGATGCTTCACAGATTTGGTATGCATGACAATCTTATCTGTCACCATGAAGCATGACAGCATCCCGATACCAAAACGGCCGATATAATCTTCCAGGATTCTGCCTGTCTGCAAGTCTCTTTTGGAAGACTGCCCTATCACGGCCAGAAACTGATGGATTTCCTCTTCGGTCAGACCTGTGCCGTTGTCGGAAAATGAAAGGCCTTCGCCTTCCTGAATCCGGATACGGATTCTGCCTTGTGCGAAATCCGGCTGAATCAGTTTTCTTCCGCTGATGGCATCCGTGCCGTTCTGGAGCAGTTCCCTGACAAATACGTCCGGACTGCTGTAGAGATGATTGGCGAGAATATCAATCATTCCCCCAAGATTGACTTTGAAAATAAATGGCTCTGCCATGATGTTTTCTGCTCCTTCTGGTAATTCTGATTATTCTTTTCTGAGATAGCGTGAAGTTTTCTTTCTTCTTTTTTCTTCATACATGAGAGAATCAGCCTGTGTAATCAGACCAAACAGCGTATCTTCTTCAGTAACGTCTGTTACTATGATACCGATGCTGGCATCAATTTTATAAGGCTTGCCAATGACATGATTCATATCTGCAATGCGCTTATGAAGCATTCCTTCCAGCGGTTCAATATCGGCATCACTGGCATTTCCGCCAAGGATGATGAATTCATCTCCGCCGAATCTTGCACAGATAGTTCCATTTTCACAGCATCCGTAAATGGCAGAAGACAGTCTCTGAAGGGCAAAATCACCTTCTTTGTGGCCGTAATTGTCATTAATCAGCTTGAGACCATCCATATCAATGAACGCAATCAGTATGCCGGTGTGTTCTTCCCGTGCTTTGGTCAGAATTTTGTCAGCCCTGCGGATGAAGCCGTTCCGGTTATAGATACCGCACATGGGGTCAGTTGTGTACAGAACATCCAGTTCATGAATCACATTGCCCAGGTGAATCAGCTTCCGAATATTCTCAATAGAATTGCTGATATTCAGCATCAGAGAATGACATAACATGCTCCGGATGGGGAATTCACCATTAGTAATAATATAATAGCCAAGGCATCTTTCACGGAAATGCAGAGGCAGAAAATAACTGATATTTCCGCCGTTGGTATATTCTTCCGGGAACATGTCTCTGCTCTGGAAATGCTCTGCGCTCCGGATTTCTCCCTTATCCCAGATAAGCGGTGCGCTCATGTTTTTAGTATAGCCGTGAATCTGGTAGGCTTCTTCTTTCTGACCGAGTATGTCATGATACACGCCTTCCCATTCGGAACAAAGGCAGATACAATATTTTTCGCAGTCGATTTCCTGAATAAAATGACTGATAACCTGAAAATTTTCTTCAATCGTTTCCGATTCGGCAAGTTCGGTTGTCATCCGATTCAGGAGTGAAATATCATTCCGGCAGTCGTCAATCAACTGGAATGTGCTTTTCTTATACTGACGGATATTGGCAGCTGTATCGGTACAGCATCCGCAGCTTTCTGCGAAAACTGGTTCTGCATCCAGAATTTTCTTATGTTCCACAGTTTCGCCGTTCAGAATATGCAAAAGCATTTCACAGGCTTTATATCCGGCTTCGTTGAGCGGTCTGGAAACTGTTGTCAGCGACGGACAATAATGTCTTGCATTATAAGTATTATCAAATCCCGTGACAATAATATCATCCGGAACAGAATAGTCATGCTTTTCCAACTCTGCCACCACTGCAAGTGCCATGGCATCATTAGCACAGATAATTGCATCCGGCACTTCCATTTCTGCCGACATGAAAGTCTCGATTGCCTTTTTGCCGTCAATGGCTCTGAAATCGCCGAAATATACCTGATTTTTCCCGACTTTCAGATGATTTTCCTCCATGACATCCAGAAATGCCTGATATCGTTCTCTGGCTTCCGGATTTGCCTGAGGCCCTGCAATACAGCAAATCTGACCGGCATGATGCACTTCAATCACATGCTGAATAATTTCCCGCATAGCCTTATGATTATTAATTTTTACATGATAGAAATCCGGGTCATCTTCGCCGTCGAGCACCACTGCCGGAAGTCCCGATTCTTTCACTTTCCGGATAATCTTTTCTTTTTCTTCCGGATTGCTGATAGTATTTGTCATCAGAATGACAGCATCAAACTTTTCCAGATTCACCAGTTCATAAATATTATACTCCCCCACATCATAGCGTGTGCTGGCAATCACACCGCTGAATGATGCAAAGCATGAAACATTTGCATGATATATTTTTGCACAGTCTATAATGCCTTCGATAATGCTGTTCTGATATTCTTCGTCAATTCCTGCGACGATAACAGCAATATTCCGAATCTGCTTCACAGCTTCCTGATAATTCATGATAATCACCGTTCCTTTTGGCTTGCGTAATTTTGCAGAGAATTCTGCCTTTCTCTGCGTGAAAATACTTTTGTCCTGTTCGGGTTTATTATTTCTATTATAGCATATTCTTCCGGAGAAATCAAGTAGCCGTGCTTCTTTTTTTACGGCACAGAAACGGCGTTCCGGCATATGATAATACTATCCTACAGAAAGGAGGATTTTATTTAGATTATGGAACTTCATGCATTTGAAATTCTCGCACAAGACGCCGAGCAGAATTCTGACGATTTCCGGGAAGCTCCCTGCACTTTGCAGAACCAGCCGCAGCAGATTTTTCCTGATGTAACTCCGCCCGGAATGGCTTATGTTCCTTATCAGCTCTGGAGCGATACTATTTATGATTCTCAGACAGGAATGCAGCAGGGAACTATATTCCCCGTTCTGGATTTTCCCTTCTCCCCTGTCGGAGGTAACTGCTCATGAACCGCCGTGCACAGCTTCTGCGCATGATTCAGAAATATGATTTTGCGCTCTATGACCTGATGCTGTATCTGGATACCCATACCGGATGTCAGGAAGCTCTCGCACTGTTCCGGAAATACAGGTCACAGCGCGAAAAAGCTATTCAGGAATATACGTCCCGTTTCGGTTCGCTTCAGGCAGTTCATCAGCAGAGCGAACACGAATGGGAATGGGGTAAAGGCCCTTATCCATGGGAAAAGGAGGCGAATTAATCTGCTATGTGGATTTATGATAAAAAATTAAAATATTTATCTGATACATAACAGCCTGTAAAAAAATCAGATAAATTGTATCTTCAAATTCAAATCCGTATCAGATTTCCGATAGCAGGCTCTTTCGGTCTTAAAATAATCTATCCGGATGATAATCGAATGTAAAAGCCGGTTTTTTTCCTCGGCATTTGCAAAAGGAAAATGTTCCAGTACATATTCTATCTGCGTGATACTTTCTTCTGGAGAGCGTTTCGGGTGAGTTTCCTCTTTCTGACAAGCAGAAATTTTTTCTTTCACTGCTTGTTTTTTCTGATTCAGCAGTTTCATTCGTTCCAGAAAAGTATTTATATCATAAATTTCCTGTTCCAGAAAATCATATAGCTTATTCTGTTGTTTTGTAAGCTTTTCAAGTTCCTGCTCCAGAGCTTTCCGATGATTTTCCGGTTTAACTTTTTCAGGCTGGCTCTGCTGTTCAGACAGTTCTTTCAGTTCTTGGATTCGATAGCGTAATGCCGCCATTAATGTCATGTCAACAGTTTCCAGAGAAGAACTGACAGATTTTCCTTTGCACTGCTGATAACGACAAAGCAGATGCGCCTTTCCTGAATTTTTAATGAATCGCCTGCCCATCTGATGACCGCATGAACCACAATATAAAATATTATGATAATAATTGCATAACTCTTTTTTTAGCGTCACTTGTGCTGGCGGATTGGACATCCGCAAATTCTGTACTTTCTGAAATACTTCCTGTTCGATAATTGCCGGATGTAACCCCTGATAATAAGTATCTCCATTTTCTTTTGTATGCCATCGCAGAAATCCGGCATAGACAGGATTTCTCAGAATCTTCCGGACGCTCGGCAATTCCCATAACGGATTCTTTCTTGCCGGAATGCATCTCCGGTTCAGTTCCGATGTGATAGCTCTTGCACCTTTTCCGCTGAGATACAAATCATATATCAATCTAACGGTTTCAGCTTCTTCCGGAATAATTTCCAGCGTATGAATTTTCGGTTCGGGATGAATTTTTCTGTAACCATACGGCGCATCCGGACTGATATAACAGCCCTCTTTGACTGCCGCTAGCCGTCCCGCCTGCATTCTTCTTTTGATGGTCTTGTATTCCCGTCTGCTCATAAACAGGCTGAATTCAAAATACTCCTCATCAAACTCATTATTCGGGTCATAAGTTTTCACCGGCGTGATAATCAGCGTTCCGGAATCTTTGAATGCCTGCGCTACAATCCCTTGGTCAATCGTGTTTCCTCTTGCGAGACGTTCAATCTCCATACAGAGCACTCCGGTATACTTTCCTGCTTCGATGTCAGAAATCATGGCCTGCATCTGCGGTCTGGAAGCGATACTGTCACCGCTGACGATTTCACGATATTCTTTCACGATTTGCAGATTCTTTCGCTTGGCAAGCTCCAGCAGTGTCCTCTGATGCCGTGCGAGCGTTTCTCCTTCTCCTCTGGCTTCGGCTTCTGCATCCACTCTGGATTTGCGCAGATAAATACAATAGGTTTCCAAATATATCAACTCTTTCTATACAAATTTCCGTCCAGTCTGAAAGACAGGACGGATTTTTTACAGCAATTCAGAAATTGTAATTTTCAGTTTTTTGTTATAAATTTCAACAGGAATTGGCGTATCAAATGTGTAGATATTAGGAAAGTCGTTCTTCTCAAAGAAATAAACCAGTGTTTTTTGATTCTTAGGGTCAACAATCCAATACTCCCTGACACCATATTTCTGATAAAGAGAATATTTTACAATCAAATCATCGTATCTGTTGGAAGAAGTTACCTCGATAATCCAGTCAGGCGCACCGTTACAGCACTTTCCGTCCAATTTTGACGGGTCGCAGATAACTGTCACATCTGGAATCACCACAATATCTTCAGATAGCTTTACATCAAAAGGTGCAATCATCGTTTTGCATCTTCCGCCATTGTTTTTGATATAGCTCCGGATAGTACTGCCAAGTCCAAGAACAATATCTTGATGCAGTTCGTTCAGAGAAGCCATTGCAACAACTTCTCCCTCATACAGTTCATAGCGTTCAGAATTGCTTTCGGGGAACATCTTGAAAAATTCTTCTGCTGTATAATGTTTTTTATCCGGTATCGGCATAGCACTCACACTCCTTTTCTCATTTTATGCGGCTGTTCCGTCCAGCTTGATGGCTCGGCAGATTTTTATTGAAATTTTGGAAGCTCATTTGAATATCGCTTTGAACATTTACCACATGCCCAATAAACATAAGCATAATTTCCAAGCTCATCTTCTCTGATGTCAACTGTTGAGTAGTTTTCCGGCAAAATCTGTTCTGCTGCGCTACATCCTGCATTGATATGAATACAATTTGTATCTGTATTCAAAATAAAATGCAATACTTTAGGCTCAGGTGGCTGTGTAACCGGAGCTTGTGTGACCGGAACTGTTGGTGCTTCTGTAGGCGGAATTGTCGGGGACTCTGTGGGCGGTTCTGTAACAGGTTCAGTTATTATTTCTTCTGTTGTTGGTTCTTCTGTTTCTGCCTCGGAAGTACATGGATTTTCTGTTTCAGCAAAGAGAAAATTTTTTAATTCGTCAATATTTTTAATATTGTTATCGGACAAATTTTTGTTTTTATCCAAAATATGATATTCTGGTTTTATTGTATGTGATTTATCGGTTGCACTAATTTCTTTATCAGGTGTTTCATAGGTGAGAAGTGATAATGTCCATGCCCAATCTGACGGATTAATAATAGCGTTTTCCGGAAAGAACCAGATAGTAATATAATCTTCACTATTTTTGTCGTGAATCTCATATTTCCACATATCATCTTCATTTCCCTCTGTAATTGTCACATCATAACTTGTCAACTTTGCTTCTCCGGATTGCTGAAAGTCCTCTACCAGAAGCGTTCCGACAGAATCGACATACGGCTCAAAGAAGTCTGAATATAACTGAGTTGGTTTTATTTCTGCTGTTTCAGTAGTTTTTTCTTGAGTTTCCGTAATACTTTCGGATTCCGTAGTAGATACTTCTGTTTTTTTATCAGTAATAGTTGCTCTGTTAATATTTTCTATTTCCGCCTCAGTTTCTTTCTCGGTAACCGCTTCTGTTACAGGTTGCATATTCTGCGTTTCTTTTTCATATTCCATAGTTCTGGATACTTTTTTGTTTGATTTAGGAACACTAATAAGTGAAATCAAACATAAGATACCAAAAACGGCAGTTGCGATTTGTTTTCCTTTTTTCTGGAACTTTCCATATTTCCATAAAAGATATACGCCGACAGGATAAAAGAAAATTAATACAAGAATAATTCCCCATGTCTGCTTATACCAGACACCTTCCGGATTTTCTGCAAGCTGTTTCTTTGTAAACCTATATAAGAGATACAAGAGTGTAATAGGCAAAAATGCAATATACAGAAGAAGTTTGAGAACTTGCAATAAAAAATCGTTATTTTTCCCTTTGTTTCTCGACTTCCTTGCCATTATTATGCTCCTTTCCTCATTTCGTCTATCATGACAACTACTTTTGACTGTTCCAGAAACGGAAGGTCTTGTATCATTTCAACAAGTGTTCTCGTATCATCGGATAATTGGGTATTTCCCATTTGGGATAACTCCCTCTTTCCATCTGGAAACAGTTGTTGCGGTTAAACCAATTTCTTTTCCGACAGGGCTGTTTTTTTACCAGCTTCTCTACATAAACTTTCAAATCTGTCCCAGAACATAGACTCAACTTCTTTCATATCAGTTACTTTTTTTTAAAATGTGCTGATATAGAATATATGTAACATAACAGTCGTCCAGTGCGTTATGCGAATCAATATCAAGCTGAAAATATTGCTTGATTGTTATTAGTTTATGATTTTCTAATTCTGTCATGTATCTTCTTGCTAATGGTAATGTATCCAGTACTTTATTAACGAGACAATATCCCAATTCAGTATAATAGAAACTTTGCAGAAAACGCATATCAAATGAGACATTATGTGCTATCAGGACAGAATTACCAATATACTCCTTGAAATTTTCAAGAATCGTTTTGATGTCTTTTCCATCAGATAACATCTCATCTGTAATGCCTGTCAGCTTTGTAATTTTCTTTGGAACACTGCCACTTATTTTTACATACTCATGAAATCTTGACATTTCTTTTCCATTACTGAATTTGATTGCACCGATTTCAATAATCTGACAGTTTTCTGGGGTAAAACCTGTTGTTTCCAAATCAAAAATAATGTAATCTTGGACAAAAGCATCACATTTTTCGTATTTTGAAATGACCATCCTTTTTGTAACAGCAGGAAGAATTTTTTTCTTTTTATAACCTGGTGGTCTTACCGTATTAATTTTTGGTCTTGTATCCGCTTCAGAAGTGATTTTCCGCTTCTTATATCCAGGTGGACGAACTGTATTAATTTTTCCCATATTTTTAACCATTTACAGGAATGTGATTCTGTTTGCACAGATTCAGCCAATCGCTATATTCCGTCAGCAGTTTCTGATATAATACACTGTCACTGATAGAACCAATCTGATTCACACTCACAAAGTTTGCATTGTCAATCAAACGACCTTTCATGTCATCTAATCTCATCAGAAAATCAAACTTTTCATCACCGATACCAACAAACTTCCAGAAAATATTATATTGTGAGGCTTCTGTAAGAATTGTTTTTGTTGCTTTTTTATCTGAATTATTCCCATCTGTAATAAAGATAACAAACGTAGGAATTTTCATCGGCTCACGTTTTGCATAACGATTCAAAATTTCCTGCATGACAGGAGCATAACAAGTTCCGCCGAAATGTTCATTTTTAGAAAGAATGACATTCTGCACATAGCCGTCAATGGTATCATAATTCACAGGGTCAAGTTCTTTATACAGATTATCAAACCAATAAAACTCCATTTCAGCATTATCATCGAAGTGCATGGCAATCGGAAAGATTCTTTCCAGAACATTTTGAACAGTACCATCTTTGTACATATTCCGCATAGAACCGGAATGGTCAAGTACAAACACAACTCTGGCAATATTGACAGAAATGTTCTGTTTCTTGACTTCCTGAGCAACAATTTCTTTCCGAAGGGAAATTTTCTGATTCAGCACAGGATTTTTTGTCAGGTTTACAGTTGGTGCTTGTGGCTGAGGTACTTGCAATTCTTGTGATACCTGTTGTTTTTTAGACTTTAAAAAATCAAACAATCCCATATTTATGCCCCTTTCTTCATTTTCTGCATAGCAAAACTCATGACTTCTACCTTATCAGCAAGAGGAAGTTCATCAAATGCTTGCATAAACTCATCTTTCATGCTGTCCCTTTGCGTTGATACTGCCTGAACAACATTTGTCTGATTACCTTGAAAATTTTGTGCCTGATTGTTAATAGAACAATTTTCGACTATTTCTGTAGGACTATCTGTTTTTCCAAGAAGATAGTCAGCAGAACAACCTAAATATTTAGATACTTCAATCAAAATTTTAGCACTAAGTCCTGTCTTACTGTTTGCAGAAACGGCGATTGTGTTCTTATTCAAACCACAAGCCTCACTTAATTCAGCAAGTGAAATATTTTTAATTTCGCACATTTTCTTAATTTTTTCAACTGTTAATTGTGGATTATACATAAAAACACCACCTTAAAATTGTTTAAATAAACGAAATACTAAAATTTTAAAATTTTGTGTTGACAATCCTAAAATTTTGTTTTATAATATAACCAAGCTATTTAAACCGCCAAATTTAAAAGCTTGCGTTAGTGTATTCATGTGTAACACTATACTTATTTATTTTAGTATACACTATTTTTTGAAAAAAGTCAATAGCCGAGCTATTAAAAATCGAAAGGAGTTAAGTAAATGGCACTTTCTGAAAACATTAGAATTGCCCGTGAATCACAGGCTCTGACACAGGCAGAACTCGCACAGGCTGTCGGTATCTCACAACCTATGGTCGCACAATATGAAATCGCTCTCAAAGTTCCTACAGTCATTGTCGCTGTAAAGCTGGCTCGTGTTCTGAATACTACTTGTGAAGAACTGGTCAACGGCACACCTGAAGAACCGCAGGACAAGCCCGCCTGACACATAGGACAAATTAACAAATTCATATTCTGAAACGAGGTGATAACATGGCAAAGAAAAAATTCGACCTTTGGAAAGATTCCGAGTATGAAGTGATTTCGGTAGAAGAAAACGTAAGACAGCTTGACGGTTCGATGGGAAAGCGTGTTCTGCTTCGTGTTCCGGCTGCCGGAAGCACTGTTGAGTCGTTCATTCCCTATCATACCGAAGAAGAAGAAAGACAAATCGGAGCAAACTTCGCACATCATGCATTCAAGATAGCGCATCCAGATGATGACCCATCAAACTACAGTGCGGTGCGTATTGTTTGTTAGCATAAAACAAAAAGGAGTGAATCACATGGAAAACAAAAAGAAGTTTGTGCATGAATTAGGGAAACTTCTGGGGAAATATGTTTACCGTCTGAACATCAAGGAATTTGAATATCTGAAAATGGAAAACGGTGAAGAATATGTGATGATTTTGTTCAATGACGGATTCCAGAAGAAAATCTGCATCACTGGAGACAGCGAGCTTGCTGTCATGCAGGACGTTGCCAAACGTCTTTCATAAAAAGCAAACCCTCTGCCGGAGTACCAGTCCGGCAGAGGGCGAGGATGAAAGTAAAACCAACATCAATAAGGAAATCAAATAAAAAGGTTAGAACAAAATGGACTTAAACAAATGTTCTTTTGTTATTATACCACATTAAAAAGGAAATGTCAAGTGTGTGAAAATATTTGTCCGCAAACATCAAATAAATGAAAAGAGGGTAAAGTATGTCGAATTTAGTGATTACAAAACTGCCTAGAGACAAAGAACATCCGTTTACGATGAATTCCAATGACAAGGCGGCATTTAACTGGGATGAACGCTTATCAGCAGGAGCGTATGGGATTCTGTGTAAAGTGCTTTCTCTGAATCCTGAAAAAGATTTTTCCGTTGAATGGCTTTGTAAACTGCTGAACATTGGAAGAACAGCGGCACACAACAGACTGAAAGAGCTGGAGCAGTTCGGGTATCTTATCAAAGAAAGAATTCGTGATGAACTTGGAAGATATAAAAAAATCATTTACAGATTCTTTGAAGTTCCTCAGATAAACGGTTCGGAACAAGAGGGCGAAAAGCCCTCTAATCCTAATGATTGTCCACGTTCCAAAAAACCTAATTTGGCAAACCAACCACAATCAAATACTGCTTCTTCTTCAAATACTTCTTTTGAATCTGTCAATCCTGTTCTCAACAATGTGGAAAAGCCTGTTGAAAAAAGACAGACAGACGGATTTCAAACAGAACCGGAAAAGAAAACAGAAAATAATACCAATGCTTACAAGCCTATGCCGTTCCGTGAAATGCTCTGGTACATGCAGACAAAACAGACTACTCTGCTGAATCGGTTCAATTACTGGGACAGCACTTTCGACAGTGAAGATACTTTCAGAGAATATTACGGAGAATTCGACCCCGAAGAATGGGAGATTCAAAACTGGCAGATTCCTGATGCATTCCGTCACAATCCTGCCACAATGGAAAATGCCCTGAAATTCCTGACTGGTTTCAATGATATGAAAAACAGTGAATTCAAGGCATTTCTGGGTGAAAATATTGATTATCTGGCAGAAGCACTCTATACAGGAAAATCCAGCTATACAGCGCAGATTCTGAATCCGGACAAGCTGATGTCAAAACTGAATTACATCAACTGCGATATGTACGGCGAAGATGACGGTCTTCTTCGTTTCATGGAAGGCTTTTATATGCACTTTCAGAAGCAGATTGTCCGCTATCCCATCCGTTCCAACCGGAAAGGATATATTACAAAGATGCTGATTAACTATCTGAACGGAGAGCATCAGACCGGAAATATGATTGCCAATGCCCATATCCGCAGCATGAAGGAAAACTAAAATACATGGGAAAACTTTGTACATTCGCTGCGGAACAATACCAGAAAAGGAGAAATTGTATTATGAAAGATTATAACCTCGATGAAGTCGGAATAGAGATTCTGTCAGAAACAAAGTATGAGGACAAGTTTCCGAACGTTTATAACGTAATGGTTCACATCATCAATGTCCGGATGAATCCGCAGGCGGTAAGTACCTATTACGATGCCAAAAGCGAGAATGACCGTTTTTGCTATAAAACACATCAGGAGTACTTAGACCATCTGGCGGAAATGGATGCCCGTATGAAGCTCTGGGAAAAGAAAATTCAGGAGCTTGCAGGTATCACTGTCAGAGAAGAAGAAGGTTTTTCCGTTACACAGAATGTCAGCGAGTTCTTTACAATCGTCTATATGGAAAATATCAAGAAATACGGCAGAAAGAAAATCAAGTATCAGAAACCGTCTACTATGGCTATGTATGAGGCTGATTTGGTTTATGACCAGATTGAAAGTATGCTTGGTGGAATTGCGGAAGATAATGCTGACTGCACATGCAGCACATGTATGAGTACTAAAGATGACCTTCTGAGTCTGGCAAAGGAGCTGCTCGGAGCAGATGCCAGAGACGAGCTGGAGAATTTTTATGATGAGACTGTCGCTGAATGGACAGGTGAAGAATCAGACGAATAAAGGAGAAAAATGAATGAAACTGAAAAAGTTGCTGAAACATTTAAGGGAAGATGAGAAATTTGTGCTTTCCGAGCCAGACACTGGAAGTGGTGGTCTGGTAACAAATGCTGGTGCTGTACTGGAAACAATGCCATATTTTTGGAAGTATCCTGTATTGAGAATAGAACATGATGAAGAGTACAATATGATTCGGATTATAGTCGGTGAAAAATCAGACGAATGAGAAAAGTCAGTCCTGCTTTAGGACTGACTATTCCAGATAAAAAACGTTGGTGGAATAAGACATTCCACCAACATTTTGGAAGAAAATGGAAAATCAAGGGCGTGTTATAATGATTTATGCAGAATTCAAAGAAGTCACAATCCGTCTGAATATGCTGGATTTGGAATTCATGAAGTCCGGAATACAGCCAAATGATACGGTAATTCTTCCGGCTGACGGTCTGCCGCTTGCTGTTCCGGAACTTCCAGACACACCAACAGTACAGCACTATGCAAAAACATTTCTGGAATGTAGGCGGAACACTGTACGGAACAGCAGCTATCAAAGATATGTGCGATGTCTGAAAAGTAAAATTCTGCCTTATTTCGGAGATATGCGGTTGAATGCTGTGAACGGAAAGACTGTACAGGGCTTTGTAAACACCATGCTTCGGAACGGAATGGCAGTAAAGTCTATCAAATATTGTATAGGACTTCTGAAAAGTATCTTCCGCTGTGCTGAAATGGAAGGCATCATCAAAATGCCTGTAATCCGTCCGGACTATCCGAAACAATATAAGAAAGAATGTACAGTTCTGACTGATGAACAGTTTCATCAGCTTGATGATTACCTTGTTCATGAAATGAAAATGATTTCTTCGGCTCTGCTGATTGTGATGCACACAGGAATTCGACTTGGTGAGGTATGTGCTTTGCAGTGGTCTGACATTGATTTCGGCACGAATAGTTTCTATATTCAGCATAGTGTTCAGCGTTATTACATACCGGACGAAAAAAGAACCGTCTGCGAACTCGGTGAACCAAAGACACCAAAAAGCAAACGGAGAGTATATCTTCCGGAACATTTGACAGAATTCTTGAGAATCCATCAGGGAACGGGCTATATCTGTACTGGAACAGAAAAGTTTGGAAATCCGGAATCAGTCAGAAATGCGTTCAATAGGAGATTGGAAAAATTGAATATTCCGCATATCCGGTTTCATGACCTTCGGCATGGATTTGCTACCAGAGCGATAAATGGTGCAGGAATTGACCCGAAAACTGTTGCTGAAATACTTGGACATGAGCATTGTGACATTACATTGGATATTTACACATCTTGTACTGCTGAAATGCAGATAGATGCCATGAACAGAATTGAGAAAAAATAAGACAGTTCCAGAAAGCATCCAACTGAACGGAACTGTCTGTCAAAACCTTATGGATAGAGAATTTGACAAGAATAGTATATCATATTTCCGCTGTTCTGTCAAGCCCTCGGAAAGGAATTTGCTATGAAAATTATTGTGATTCTTCTTTTCGCCTATGCCCTGCTCTGCTGGGTGTCAGACCGAATCATCAAGCAAAGAGAACAGCACTCTTCTGTTGATGAAGACAAGGACGACGAAATTCTGATAGATTATGATTTCTATTCCGTCCAGCAGCAGCTCATCCAGATTCAGAAGACGGCTGAACGAATCCAGTCAATTGAAGACTTAATCACGGATATGGAAATCACGTCACCGGAACAGCGTGAACTTCCTCTTGAAATGCGCTGGGCTGATACTGGTGATGGGCAGGAACATCGCTATCAGTTCTGGGCTGACGGACGGGCAAGCACGCAACTGTTACTACAAACTGCCTGTCAGGAACGGGAACAGCTCCGCACTTCCCTATCGGAACAAATCGCTGACTTATACAGTACCGTGGTAACGGAAACGGTAACGGAATCAGTTACCGATGAGCAGGAGAGGGGAGTGGCTGCGGTATGATGAGCGAAGAAAACAAGTATTGTTCAAGATGTGGCAAGCTGATTTCTACACCGGAAGGTGATTACTTTTCGCATATCAAAATCCTGTATTGTGATGAGTGTCGGAAAGAAGTGGAACGTGAACAGACACGTCAGCGTGTAGCAGAACTGAAAAAACGGAAGAAACAGAAAGACAAGTTCCGTGATGAAGAACTTGAACAGCTCAGAGTACTAACTGAGCAACTGAAAGAAGAAGTCGAGCTTCTGAGAGAAGGCAATCAGGCAATGAGAGAAGAAAACGGTTTGCTAAGAATGCAGAATCAGAGTTTGAGAGAGGAAAACGGACTTCTGAAAGAAGAAAATCGGCTGCTGAGAATCTGGATGCAGCAGTTGACAACAGAAATCAATACTTCCGGAACAATCACACAAATCAGAAGGAGAATGAAATAATGCAGAAAAATTCTGAATATCGCCTGAAATCCTGTCCGTTCTGTGGCAGTCAGGCAAGAGCTATCCAGGCATGGGACGGAATGTATCGTGCTGAATGTTCTTCCTGCGGTATCGGAACTGAACGTTATCTAACACAGATTACTGCTATCCGGCGGTGGAATCAGAGACTTGTCACTAATAAGGCAACATGGATTTCTGTAAAGGACAAACTACCAGAAGCTGTGAAATTTTGCTTTGTAGCTTGCCATGAATGGGATATGTTTGAAGATGCCATGAGTAGTACAATTCATTTCAGAGTATTGCAATATCTTCCAGATGTAGGATGCTGGAATATTAAAACACCTGTTCAAGTGCTGGCATGGATGCCTATTCCTGAACTTCCGGAAGAATGAAAGGTGTGCTTTAAACCAAATGGTTAAGTTCTATGCCACCCTAATTTGGGGCGGCATCTTTTATGGGTGGGCATTTCGCCCAGTCATCAAAGAAATCAAAGTGAAAGCCTCGAAAATCCTTGACAAGACGGCTGTTTTCCGGTATAATGTGAATGGTAAAAATTCAGGAAGGTGATAATTTGAAAGAAGACAAACTGAAACCATGCCCATTCTGCGGTGCAGAGGCTTATCTTGCTGATACATGGGATACTACAAAATATGTGCAGTGTACTGTATGTGGATGCAGGACAATACACCTAAAAAATAAACTGGATGTGATTGAAATTTGGAACAGGAGAGATGCACCAGAAACACATCCCCGTAAAAAGAAACAAGAGGATGCTCCGAAATAAACTGGAGCATTTTTATTTATATATATGGTATATAAAATATTGACAAAATACTATATATTGTGTATAATAAATAAAACAGGGTAAAGTAGGTGCAGTAATTGACCACAGAACAGTTAAAGAAAATTGCATGGCTGGAAAGAGCTTTTTATGCTGAAAAACTTGCAAAAGCCTATCTTGAAAAATGTGAACGTGAAAGAAGCCTTGCGCAAAGGCTTTCTAGATGTTCAGAGGGAACAGCCGGAACAAGTTCTCTTAATCCGACAGAAGACGCTTTAATTCGCCTAGCTGTCACGGAACGGCAGACACAGGAAAAACTCAAGGACCTTGTGAAAATCCGTGAGGAAATTTCAGAAGCGATTCAGCAGATTGAAGAGCCTGATTTACAAGCTGTTCTGGTTTGGCACTATCTGAATTATTTTACTTTTGAACAAACTGCGGAGAAAATGCATTACAGCTTATCCACTGTAAAGCGGAAGCATTATCAGGCTCTCGAAAAAATGAACCTGAATGAACTTGAATGAACCTTTGAAATGTGCTACAATAGTATCATAGATTTGTGTGCAGACAGAAATTTCATTTTCATTACTTGTGTTTTTGTCTTTCTTGATTTGGCATGAAAGCATCGGAAGAAATTCCGGTGCTTTTGTATTGCATACACGGGGGGAGTCTCCCTTTTCGGATTTTTCGGGACTTCCACGCCCTCACTGCTCAAAATTCTGCGCTGAATTATTCCTTTCTTGAATCGTGGTGATTTCTATTTATGTCCCTCTATGGTCTCGATTTCCTCAGATGCAAATTGTCCCGTAAATTAAATCGGGTTTCCTTGCGCTATCAGTATTACGACATGAAACAGACTATGCGCAAAATCTCTGCCCTCATCCCTCCTGAATTCCGTTCCCTTACTTATTCTCTCGGCTGGTGCGCTAAAGCAGTCGATTCCCTCGCTGACCGCATCGTCCCCAATGGCTTCGATAACGATTCTATGCAAATCAGAGAAATCTTCCGCCTTAATAATTCCGATATTCTCTATGATTCCGCTGTCCTCTCCGCCCTGATTTCTGCCTGCTGTTTCCTTTATATCGGCTGGAATCAGGACGGTTATCCCACTCTGCAAGTCGTTGACGGTGGTAATGCTACCGGCATTATTGACCCTGTCACCAATCTGCTCACCGAAGGCTATGCCATTCTTGAACGGGATGAATCCGGAACGCCTCAGAAAGAAGCCTACCTGAAAACCGGTATGACCGAAATTTATCAGTCCGGCAAACTGACCGATTCGTTCTTACATGCTTCTCCCTTTGCGCTGCTCGTCCCTGTTATCTACCGACCGGATGCAAAACGTCCGTTCGGTCATTCCAGAATCTCCCGTGCTTGCATGGAAATTACACAAAGTGCGCTCCGCACTCTGCTCCGGACAGAAGTCGCTTCTGAATTCTATTCTGTTCCGCAGAAATATATTGTCGGTCTCTCAGAAGATGCCGAATTCAATAACCGTGCGGCGACTCTTTCCAGCTTCCTGAGATTTTCCAAAGATGATGACGGCGACAAACCATCTCTCGGTCAGTTTCAGAACGGCAGTATTGAACCTTTCTTAGAACAGATGAAAATGCTCGCTTCTCTCTTTGCCGCAGAAACCAGTCTGACACTTGATGATTTAGGCTTTACAACTGAAAATCCGTCTTCGGTGGATGCCATTCGGGCAAGTCATGAACATTTACGCCTGACCGCCAGAAAAGCACAAAGAACATTCGGGTCAGCGTTCGTCAATGCCGGCTATCTCGCCGCCTGCATCCGTGACAATTACAGCTATGAACGCAGTGTATTTGCAGATACCCGCTGTCAATGGCTTCCTATCTTTGAACCAGATGCTTCTGCACTGGGTGTGCTTGGTGATGCTATCCTGAAAATCAATCAGGCTTCAGAAGGCTTTATGGGTGCAAGAAATATCCGTGCCCTGACCGGTCTGGAGAGTGATGCAGAATGACAGAACAAGAACTGTTTCAAGCCATTCTGGAAGCAGAAGCGGCTGACAGTGAATTAACCGGGATTCTGGAAAAAATCAGAAACAAAACAGCAACTTTTCAAGATACACAGCGATATTCTCTCCGTTCGGCTGAAATCAGGGCAAAGATTCTGAGTCAGCATCTCTCTCCGGCCGGAAGCGGTCAGAATGAAGAAAGCTGTTATCAGCTTCTGCAAGACCAGCACAAGGACGTGAATCAGAAAGCGGCTGCTGTCCAGAAAATTCTTGATGAAAAACAGAATCTGCATATCAGTCCGGCTATAGCGGCATTTCCTGCCGAACGTGTCCGGAAAG
>SVNI01000031.1 GCA_015066975.1 Ruminococcus sp.
GGGGGTCTTGTGCAAGAATGGCATCCAGAACGGCATCAGAAATCTGGTCGCAGATTTTATCGGGATGTCCTTCTGTAACGGATTCAGAAGTAAATACTCTTTTCATAATTAAATAGCCTCCATTTTTTGATAAAAAATTTCATAAAGCGACACAACAGAGGCAGAATCAAAAACAGCGTCCGGATTTTGACCGAACGCTGTGGATTGAACTTGATAATTCCTCATCTCTCGGTAATACCGCAGGATTTAGCACCATCAACAAAAAAATGTCAGGTTGCCGGGCTTCACAGGACCTGTTTCCTCAGCCACTCTTGATAAGGTTAGTTGCATAAGAGAGTTATGCCGCTGAATATCATTGTATCATATTTTAATTTTTTTGTCAAGTCTTGTAAGACAGGTTGACAGTTTTTTGGGATAATTTTTTTCTATAGCCAGTTATATTCAGCATTTAGTACAGCATATCTGCACAGGCTTTTATTCACCTTACATGTACAGCTTCTCAATGTATTCAGTCACTGGGAAAATAAGTCTGAACAGACGGGAGCGACCCGCTGCTTCTTACCCTGTGCAAGCACCCAAGCCCAGACGGGATTTATACCCGCAGTACCGCCACGGCATTCAGAATTTCATTAGAATATCTCCTAAATAATGTGGATTCGTACCTTACGGCAGTACACTTCCTTCAACTGCTGTACGGATTTCGCCGTACAGTATCGGCACCCCCTCTTGGCTGGTCGTCCTTGCGGGCTACCTGTAGGCTACACTGCGGTTATCAGTGTAGGCAGGTTAACCCTAGGCTCTTACCGCTGGACTAGCCACACTACTTTCGCGGGCAGTGCCTACTCCTTAACTCCTTAGCTGGTCGTCACCCTTGTGGACTACCTGTGGTGGCTCATGTTTCCACACATGGTCTTACAGGCTTCTTCCTCCCCACGGAGGCGGTCTATTGCGAGGGGCAGTCGGTCAGAATACTTTACATCTACATACACCTCATGCGCTGCGTCTTCTCTGTTGACAGGGACTCTCCCTCTGTCTCCTGAAAAATCATGTTGCCATATTATTTCAATCTCAAAGCCGCCTTGCAAACGTATCCGTCTGCCTGACGACTCAGCAGTTCCGACGCACCCGTGCAGAGCAGCCGGCTCTCATTTTAACACACGGTTATGCAGACACACTGTACTAAACACTGAATATATTTTCAAGATGCGGAACCTTTTTCATTATAGCATATTTTTTTATGTTTGTCAAGCAAAATATTTGAAAAAATTCAGACATATGGCGAATACACGCATTCAAAGCCGTTGTCCGTCAAGCGGAGAATATCATTATAGACTAAAAAATGTTTGTTGTCGCACGGCATAGACAGATGATAGTGACCACTGAACCATAATTTAAAATCTAAACGGGAATCAATTTCATCAAAATAATCTGTCAGCTCGTTCCGGTTGTAGGCTTCCCAGCCGAACATATCGAGCTGAATATGCTGTGGGAGTGAGTGTGTGATAACAATATCTGTTTTCCAGTTGGCTTCTTCGAGGGCTTTTCGTCCGCGTTTCATCTCTGCAATACTGGGGATTTCCTGTTTCCAGATAGAAACGCCCCATTTCCGGAAAGCTTTGTCATGGCTTTCCGCACCGCCGAAAGCAAAAAACTTTCTGTCTTCGAGTTCAAAACACTGTCCACGCATAATATGCATGATATGTTCTGTAATCCTGTGCACCTGAATGCCGTTCCATTCCGTCACCGGATAAGCATCCAGCATATCGAAATTTTCGTGATTGCCGTCAATCCAGAGTGTTGTCCACGGTTTGTTCTCCAGCCAGTTGAGCCACCATTTTTCGGATTTTGAGCCGTCCCATAGCAGGCCGAAATCCCCGCAGATAATCATATAATCCGAACGTGTAAGCTGTTTCTGCATGGTGAAGCGTCTTGCAGAAAATTTATGAATATCATAATCCCCGTGAATATCACCGGTAATAAAAGTCATAAAAAATCCCCCTTTTCTCATATGATAGTTCTGTTTATTATATATTATAGCACAGATATAAGAAAAAAGCAAGACCGGATAAAAAATAATACATTTGAAAAAGTCATCACAAATGCTTGACAATTCTATCATTTTGTGGTATGATTAACTTATTATAAGATAAGTATCTCTGCTGTCGGATTCTGGCAGACAGACGCAAACGGAGGAAACGCACATGGGATTTTTTTCCAGAATGATTGATATCTTCAAATCCAACGTCAATGATTTGATTGACCGCGCAGAAGACCCCGAAAAAATGGTGAAACAGATTATCGCCGATATGCAGCAGGAACTCAACAAATCCACACAGGCACTCGGAAAAGCTGTCGCCAGTGAACGCCTTGCCCAGAAACAGTATCAGGAAGCACAGAGAAAAGCTGCCGACTGGGAAGCTAAAGCCAAAGCTGCACTTGCTTCTAATAATATCGATTTGGCAAAAAGAGCTCTCGCACAAAAAGTCAAAGCTGACGAAGAAGTTGCCACTTATAAAGAAATGTCTGAAACTATCAGCAATCAGACAGAAGCCATCCGCACACAGGTAGAAACCCTCAAAGCAAAGCTTTCTGAAGCAAAAAGCCGTCAGGCAATGCTGATTGCACGTTCCCAGATGGCTGATACCAAAAAAAGCCTTGCACAGTCCATCAGTGGAATTGACACTTCCAGTGCTTACGAAAAACTCAACCGCATGGAAGAAAAAGTCACACGGAAAGAAGCCGAAGCAGATGCTTTTGCCGAAATCGCAGGTACTTCTGTTTCCAAAGATTACGAAACATTTGAACAGCTTCAAACAGATGCACAGGTTGATGCTGAACTTCAGCGACTGATGGCGGAAATGGGGCAGATTCAACCCACAGAAGGCGAACTTTCCCTCGAAGAACAAATCGCTGCTGCCGAAGCAGCCGCAGAAGCTGCTGTTGCTGAGGGTGCGGCAGGCGGAATCTCATTTCAAAAATCGGCTGAATAAGCTTATCTGCACCCTTTTCCTGTATGACAGGAAAAGGGTGCGTATTTATCAAAAACAGGAGGAAATTTTATCATGCAGGAATCCATCGCACAGCAAATCCGGAATTATTTTCAGGAAAATCAATGGAATTTTGACGAACAGGAAAATGCATTCCTAACCGGTGTTTCTCTGGAAGGCCATACTGATGGTGCTATGATTCAGCTCATTGTCAATGACCGCTCTTTCATGATGCTGACCGCACCAGATATTGATATTCCGGAAGAAGCATTCCTGTCCGTCCAGACTTATGCAAACGAAATCAACAATCTGATTAATATCGGCTGTATTTATCTAGACAAAGAGCAGCAGGTTCTCGTCTTTCGCACGAGCATGATTTGTGCCGATAATGTGCCCTCTGCACAGCAGATTGATGATATTATCGGCTACTCTGTCACAATGGTGCAGGACATTGCAGAATCTCTGCTGAATCTGCTGGAAGGGGAAATCTCCCCGGAAGATGCCGCTGTACAGGCTGTACAGGCTGAATAACAGTTTTCAGAACGGCCGCTCTGCTCAGATGCGGATGTGGCTGTTTTATTTTTTAATTTTATCAACAGGAGGAATTTATTTATGCTTTCTGATATTGAAATCGCTCAGGCTGCCGAGATGCTGCCAATTACACAAATTGCGGACAATCTGGGAATCCCCCAGGATAAATTAGAACCCTATGGCTATTATAAAGCCAAAATCAGCGAAAAATTATTCACTGAAACTGCTGACAAGCCAGACGGAAAATTAATTCTCGTGACAGCTATCAATCCGACTCCCGCAGGCGAAGGCAAGACTACTGTCAGTGTCGGCCTTGGTCAGGCAATGGCAAAAATCGGGAGAAAAGCAGTGCTCGCCCTTCGTGAGCCTTCTCTCGGCCCTGTATTCGGCATCAAGGGCGGTGCGGCCGGAGGCGGTTATTCTCAGGTTGTGCCGATGGAAGACATCAATCTGCATTTTACCGGCGATATTCATGCAATGACCGCCGCAAACAATCTGCTCTGCGCACTGATTGACAATCACATTCAGCAGGGTAATGAACTGCGAATCGATACAAGAAGAATCCTGTTCAAACGCTGTCTGGATATGAATGACCGTGCTCTGAGAAATATCGTCATTGGTATGGGTGGGAAAGTCAACGGCGTTCCCCGTGAAGACAGCTTCCAGATTACAGTAGCATCTGAAGTTATGGCAATTCTTTGTCTTGCTTCTGATTTGAAAGACCTGAAAACAAGACTCGGAAATATTCTGGTTGCCTATACTCTCGACAACCAGCCTGTTTATGCCAAAGATTTACAGGCGCAGGGTGCTATGACTGCTTTGTTGAAAGATGCCTTAAAGCCCAATCTCGTACAGACTCTGGAACACACTCCCGTCCTGATTCACGGAGGGCCTTTCGCCAACATCGCTCACGGATGCAATTCTGTAAGAGCTACTAAATTAGCCCTGAAACTAGGTGATTACTGCATCACCGAAGCCGGATTTGGTTCTGACCTCGGTGCTGAAAAATTTTTCGATATCAAGTGTCGTTATGCCGGATTAAAGCCTTCCTGTGTTGTTCTGGTGGCAACTGTCCGCGCGCTGAAATATAACGGCGGTGTTCCGAAAACGGAACTTTCTGCACCGAATCTCGATGCTCTGAAAAAAGGCATTGTCAACCTTGGCGTTCATATCGAAAACATGCAGAAATATCACATGCCTGTTGTTGTAGCGATTAACAAATTTCATACCGATACCGAAGAAGAATTAAACTTTATCGCAGAATTCTGTGAAAAACAGTACGGTGTTCAGACTTCCATGTGTGAAATCTTCGCCAAAGGCGGAGAGGGGGGGACTGACCTTGCCGAAAAAGTCTGCCAGATAGTCGATAATCAGGAATCTGCCTTTGAAGTTCTCTATGATACAGAATTATCCCTGACTGAAAAAATCGAAAAAATCGCAACGGAAATCTATCGTGCCGATGGTGTGAACTTCCAGACAAAAGCCCTCAAATCCCTGAAAGAAATTGAAAATCTTGGATTCAGCAATCTGCCCGTCTGTATCGCAAAAACGCAATATTCCCTTTCTGACAATCCGGCATTGCTCGGCAAGCCTGAAAACTTCCGGATTACTGTCAGTGATGTGAGAGTTTCCGCTGGTGCTGGTTTCGTTGTCGTTTTGACAGGCGACATTATGACCATGCCCGGGCTTCCGAAATCTCCTGCCGCTCTGCGCATTGACTGCGACAACGAAGGCAATATCAGCGGATTATTCTGATGATGAGAAAAGAATTTATCACCCGTTCCCCGGAAGAAACTATCTCTCTTGCAGAAAAGTTCGGCAAGTATCTTCACACTGGTGATGTGCTTGCCTATCTGGGGGATTTGGGCGCGGGAAAAACAACTTTCACCAGAGGGCTTGCGCTTGGTCTTGGTCTGAAAGATTTAGTCACTTCGCCGACATTCGCCCTTGTACATGTCTACGGTCAGTCTCCTTTGCAGTTATGCCATTTCGATATGTACCGCATCACCGACGAAAACGAACTCGAAACAACCGGATTCTACGACTATGACCTGACCGAAAGCATTTTCGCCGTCGAATGGTCTGAAAATATCATGAATGCACTTCCGGAACATACCATCCGGCTGACTCTGGAACGCATCGGCGACGACGAACGCAGAATTATTCTAGAAACTCAGGAGGATGAACGCTTTGCGGATTTTAGGGCTTGACACATCAGGAAAAACGGCATCCGTCGCCGTTCTCGATACGGAAAAAAATATTCTGCTTGGTGAACATTCTGTTTATACCAGCCGGACACATTCACAAGTTATCATGCCAATGTGTAAAAATCTGCTGACAGAATGCAGCATGGCTGTCAAGGATGTGGATTGCTTTGCTGTCGCAGTAGGGCCAGGGTCTTATACTGGATTAAGAATCGGCATTGCCGCAGTGCAGGGAATGGCTATGGTCAACAATACTCCCTGTATCGGTGTTTCTACTCTGGAAGCAATGGCAAACAGAATTTTCGATGCAGAAAATATTTTATCTGTCATCCATGCGAGAGGCGATTTATTCTATGCTGCATGGTTTTCATATCAGATTTATATGTACTATGACCCCACATATATTGACAGAGAAACTCCAGACGAATTACAGACATTTGACGAAATTGCTAAAGTTGTGGAAAATATTCATCAGCGTTCCGGTCACATTATTGTCACCGGAGAGGGCGCAGAAGAATTCATCCGGCAATATAACGTCACTCATGAAAATATGGACGAAACCTTCCTGAGAATCGCACCGCCGTTTCTTCGACTGCAATCCGCTTCCGGAATCTGCCACAGCGCAGCATATTATTGTACTTGTCATAAGGAACTGCCTACAGCTTCTGACCTGACTGCAAGCTATCTGCAAGCCGTTCAGATTCAGAAGAAAAAAACTGATAAATAAAGGACTTAACCGCATGGCTTTTGATATTCAGAATCATATACTGACAAAATATATTGAAGAACCCAATACTTCAGAAATCATCATTCCGGACGGCATAACCACAGTCGAAGAATACGCTTTTTACAAATGCAGAAATATCAGGAAAGTTATCTTTCCGGAAAGTGTTACTTCTATCAGAAAATATGCTTTCTGGAACTGCCACTGTCTCGAAAGTGTTTCGCTTCCGGAATCTCTAACTTTCATTGGAACAATGGCATTTCATTGCTGTTATAGTCTGAAAGAACTTACTATTCCGGAATCCGTCACACATATCGAACCGCTGGCTTTCGGAAACTGGCTGAATACGATAACTCTGACTTTTATCAGGAATCACCGGAATATTAAAATAATTCTGCATAATCCGTGGAATTCCTATACAGCAGAAGAACATCTGGCGGATTTTATAGAATCCCCTTGTTTCAAAAATTTCTCGGCACTGAAACCGGAATTCAAAGTTCCGCTTGCTGTGGGCTATTACGAAACAGATGAACAAATTTATGCCTATCTGAAAAGAAGTATCAAGCGAGCTATTGCCTTCGCGATTGATGCTGGAGACAGCGAACTGCTCACGGATTTACTGAAAACCGAATTCATCACCAAAAAGAATATTGATTTCATGATTCAGTACGCTATCGAAGATATGCAGAAATATGGCAATCCGGAATTTCAGATTATGCTGATGAACTATAAGCATGAGCATTTTCCATCCAGCATTATGGAAATCAGCAGAAAATTAAGATTATAAGGGGAATTTCTATGGGATTTGAAATCAAAAATCATGTGCTGATAAGATACACTGATGAACCTGACGTGAATGAAATCACCGTTCCAGACGGAATCACAAAAATAAAAAAAGAAGCATTTGCAAAAAGCAATCTGAAATCTGTATTTATTCCGGATACTGTGACAGAAATCGGATATGACGCATTTTATGACTGCATGTTTCTGGAACAAGTCAGGCTTCCGGCAAAACTAAAAATCATCAGTGGGGCTACATTTGAAGAATGCACATCCCTGAAGCATATCATCCTTCCGGATGGACTGGAACAAATAGACGGCAGTGCTTTTTTTAATACCAATATCAAAGAAGCTGATATTCCGGAAAGTGTGAAATTTATCGGGAGCTGTGCATTTGGTGCTCCTGATAATGATTTCGGCTGGATTACACTGAATTTTCATAAAAATCAGAAAAAAACAAGAATGCGGTTTGAAGTGCTCTGGCTCGGCTATACTCCGGAATTTCGGATTCTGGATTTTTTTGACAATCCCTGCTATGAAACTTTTTCTCTGCTGGAATCAAATTATAAAATTCAGATTGCTGTCAGCTATTATGATGTTGATGATAATATCAAAAACTATCTGAAACGGACTATCAGGAAAGCTGTCACCCTTGCGATTGACCGGAATGATACGGAATTACTGACAGATTTACTGAATACTGGATTCATCACAAAGAAAAATATTGATTTCATGATTCAGTATGCTATCGAACATACGCAAAACAACGGGAATCCGGAACTTCAAGTCATGCTGACAGACTATAAATATCAGCATTTTCCGGCAGATACAAGCAGGATTACTAAAACATTAAAACTATAATAGAAAGGTCTAGTGATTATTTATGATAGCTATTGGCTGTGACCACGCGGCGGTCAATTTAAAAAACGCAATCAAGGCGCATCTTGATGAAAAACATATCCCCTATCTCGATTTGGGAACAGACGGCGAAGCCTGCGATTATCCCGATATTGCAGAAAAAGTCTGCCATAAAATCACATCCGGCGAAGCAGAAAAGGGCATTCTCGTCTGCGGTACAGGTGTTGGCATGAGTATCGCCGCGAATAAAATCAAAGGCATCCGTGCGGCAGTCTGCAATGACTGTTTCTCAACAAGATATACCAGAAAACATAATGATGCAAACGTGCTCTGCATGGGCGAACGTGTCATTGGTACGGGACTCGCACTCGAACTAGCTGACATCTTCCTTGAAACAGAATTCGAGGGCGGTCGTCATCAGAGACGTGTGGATAAAATTTCCAATCTGGAAAAATAATTTTTTAGGAGGTCTTTTATTATGGCTAAATTACACATTATCGAACACCCACTGATTCAGCATAAGATTTCCCTTATGCGCGACAAGAACACCGGAACAAAAGAATTCAGAGAACTGGTCAGTGAAACGGCTATGCTTATCTGTTATGAAGCAACCAGAGATTTACCTCTGAAAGAAATCGAAATGGAAACGCCTCTCTGCATGGCGCGGACGAAAATTGTTTCCGGCAGAAAACTCGCTGTTGTTCCGATTCTCAGAGCCGGTCTCGGCATGGTGGATGGTGTCACTTCTCTCGTTCCGGCGGCGAAAATCGGTCATATCGGCATGTTCCGCGACCCTGAAACACATGAATCTGTGAAATATTACTGCAAGCTTCCGGATGATATCGCTGAACGTGATGTCATCGTAGTTGACCCCATGCTTGCAACAGGCTCAACAGCCTGCTCTGCCATCACTGAACTGAAAAAATCCGGTGTCAAGAATATCAAATACATGTGTATTCTCTGTTCTCCGGAAGGTGCAGCCAATATGATTCAGACACATCCCGATGTCGATATTTACTGTGGTGTCATGGACGAAGGTCTGAATGAAGATAAATATATCATTCCGGGGCTCGGTGATGCCGGAGACAGAATTTTCGGTACAAAATGAGTTTGTTTAAAAAGCATCCCTATCTTGAATTAAATATGGGGCTTGTCGAGGAAAATTTCACTGTTATCAAGAAAAAAGATATGAAGCTATGGGAAGAACGTGGATTTAAAAAAATCTGGAAATACCCCATATTTCACTACAGACAGAAATTTTCAGAAGTTATCATGCTCGGCAAACCACTGACAATTTCGGAATTCGGAACAGAAAAGCTCATCGGGAGTAAGATTCTGGATTATAATCTGTATTTTGGAACTTACGGCATGGGCGGTGCAGGTTTTTTCGGGCTGAAATTAGAGGGTGCATTCGGCATCCGGTGGCTTGTTTATTGTATCTGGTCAGCCGGAGAACATATTCTTCTGGATAATAGAATTATAGAATGTCATCCGGATTTCCTTGAAAAATATCATCCGTGGATTATCTGGGGAAATAATCGGCATGAAGAATATGAGAAAACCTGTCAGGAGTTGAAAAAAGCATTATCCGGACTGGAAATTTTAAATGTTGACTTACAGGAACATGCTTTGAAATTTCAGCTTTCCGGCAATCATATTCTTGAAACGTATCAGAAATCAGATAAATTTCCGGAGCAGGGCGGTACAAGAAAAAAACGACTTTCTTACAAAACAGGTACTATGTCAGACTGCTGGCTTGTTATCTATGATGAAACCAATTTGACCGTGTAAAGAAAGGAATGAATCAATATGGTAGGAACGATTGTAAAAGCAGTTGCTACGGTGCTGGGAGCTACACTCGGCAGTGCCGGCGAACTGGAAAAAGCCGCAAAAGAATGCAAAAAAGCAATCAGACTTCCCGCTGTTCCGGTGAAAGTTCCTTCTTGGGATAAAAAATTCTGGAACAATATCGGAGGTGGTAACGGCTGGAAAATTCAACAGCACATGACAACCAATATTGTCAGAATCGTTGACAATGATGGAATACTTCGTGCATGTGGCACAGAAGAAGCTATGGAAGAATTATTCAACAAATTAATCAAAAATGGATAAGGTGAATATTATGCTGTTATTTGCAGGCAGAGGCTCTGCCTTTGCGGATGCACATAATTCTGCATTTTTTATTAAGAATCAGGAACTTGTGCTTCTGGATTGTCCGGCAGATGCCTTTCAGAAATATAAAACACTGGATTTCAGGCATATCCGGCAGATTTATATTCTGATTACGCATATTCACGGCGACCACGCCGGAGGGGTCGGCTCTATGATTCAGTATGCATGGTTTATTCTGAACAAACTGCCTGTGACTGTCATTGCGCCATCGGAACGCGTCCGGAAAGATTTGCATGTTCTTCTGACCAGAATCGAAGGCTGTGACAAACGCTGGTTCACGCTCACCACAGCAGAACAGATTCAAAAAAACTGGCTGAAAGAACCCATCCCCACAGAACATGTCAAACTTCTTGACGGAAAATGTTTCGGCTATTCTCTGCATCTTGACGGAAAAAATATCATCTATACCGGAGATACAGCAACTTTAAAGCCGTTTCTTCCGTATCTGGAAAAAGGCAGTATTCTCTATACAGAAGCTTCTTATTATCGCAGTGATGTACATCTGCATCTGCCGGAAATTCTGCCGGATTTGCTTGCTCTCACAGAAAAGGGCATATCAGTACATCTAATGCATCTGGATAATGAAAAAGAAATCCTGAAACTGATTCAGGGAACAAAACTCCGTCTTGCTCCGCTGTACTCGTTCCGGAAACAGATTCCTGTCCGGCTCGTCCGGATGAAAAAAACAGATATCCCGAAAGTAAAGCTTCTTTATGAAAATGCTTTTCCGGATGATGAAAAAGCACCGTTTCTGCTTCTTCTGGCGAAACAGCATCTTGCGGATGTGGATTTCTTATCCATCTATGCAGGAAAAAAGTGGGCAGGTTTTTTCTATCTGGTAAATTATCAGAACTTGTCTTATATTTTCTATTTCGCCATCCGGCCGGAATTCCGCAGAAAAGGCATCGGCAGTCAGGCATTGCAGAGACTTCAGAAATTCTATCAGGGCAGAAAATTATTTCTCGCCATCGAACAGCTTGACGAACATGTCACGAATTATGAAGAACGTGTCAGCCGAAAATATTTCTATCTGAAAAACGGCTTTCAGGAACTGCACCGGCGTGTGCAGGAAGGAACTGTCATTTATGAACTGCTCGGAATCGGCGGAGATGTCACCCCGAAAGAATATCAGAAGTTAATTGGTTCATTTACGGGAAAAATCCTGTATCGTTCTATCACAATGAAAATTCTGGATGATTAAGCAAAACTCTGTGAAAGGCTTCTCCCTTTCACAGAGTTTTTTGATTATCTGTAGATTTCGTCATGTTTCCACGCCATATCCCAGAACTGATATTCATATTTACTGCAAATCACGACAATGCGTTCGAGTTCCTGAATCTGTTCTTCTGTAAAGTTTTCTGTAAAGCGGTCACACATAGCAATCATTTCATTATTGCAGGCACGGTAGCCTTCAGAAGTATAAGTATTCACCCAATCAGCATAGAATTCATGATGTTTGCTTTCCGGAAAATTCTTCTCGATATATTCGCCAATCAGCTCATAACTCCATGAACAAGCCAGCACGGCAGCGGCGATTTCGGCTAGTCCCCCCTTGAATCCGATAGAAATCATATAATTTGTATAAGATTCATTATTGAGTGCCATTGGAGTGGAATCAATTTTTTCTCTTGTGATGCCGAACTTTGCAAGATAGCTTTGATGCACAGCATTTTCCGTATCGAGCGTTTCGGTGATAAGCCTACTGAATGTTCTCATATCGCTTTCTTTATCGGCACAAATCACACCCAGTGCGAATACTTTTGCATACTGCATCAGATATTTATGATCCTGAATCATGTAGTATGCGAACTTCTCATGTTCAAGTGTTCCGTCAGCGATTCCCTGTACAAACGGATGCGTATAATAACTTTCCCAAATCGGCAGAGCCGCCTGATATAATCTTTCTGAAACTTTCATAAATTTCAAGCCTCCTCAGTGAACTGATTTTTGATTGCAAATGCATGATTCATAGGTCCTGAACCTTTTCCGAGATTCAGCATTGCCCCCAGTGCGCCGGAAATATAAGCTTTTGCTCTCTCGACAGATTCCGGAACATTAAAACCTTTTGCCAGATTGGAGGCTATCGCACTGGAAAGTGTACAGCCTGTACCATGTGTATTTGGATTGTCGATGCGTTTTCCCCTGAACCAGCGGGCTTCTCCCTGATAAATCAGGAAATCATTGGCATCATTGAGCGAATGACCGCCTTTCAGCAGAACCGCACAGCCATAATCTTCTGAAATTTTCTTTCCGGCCTGTTCCATATCGGAAACGCTTCTGATTTGCATACCGGTCAGTTCTTCGGCTTCAGGGATGTTCGGGGTAATGATTTCCGCAAGGGGAATCAGCTTTTCTTTGAGCGCAGTAATCGCATCTTCACTGATGAGTCTTGCACCGCTGGTTGCTACCATAACCGGGTCAAGCACAATATGCTTTGCCTGATAGTGTGTCAGCTTTTCCGCGATGATTTCAATCAAGGCAGAAGAAGAAACCATTCCGATTTTGACAGCATCCGGAAAAATATCCGTAAAAATGCAGTCAATCTGCTGTGACAGGAATTCCGGTGTGGATTCCATAATCGAAACTACTCCGGTGGTATTCTGAGCCGTCAGTGCAGTGACCGCACTCATGGCGAATACGCCGTTAGCCGTCATGGTTTTAATGTCTGCCTGAATGCCAGCGCCTCCGCTGGAATCACTTCCAGCGATTGTTAATGCAGTTTTCATGATAAAAATAACTCCTTTCTGAAATGCATTAATTTTATAAAACGACAGAGAGTGGTGCTCCCAATCTGCCGTTGTATATCAAGATAATTTATTTTTTTATATCACAGACAATCTGTTCCGATAACTCCCGAAGTTCCTGACATGCCTGCTGAATATCCGGTGCTGAAAAAATCGCTGTGATAACGGCGATTCCGTCCATGCCAAGCCCGGCAATCTGAGAAATATTTTCTTTCGTGATACCGCCGATTGCGACTACCGGAATTTCTACTGCCTGACAGATTCCCCGGAAAGTTTCATAATCAATCCGGATTGCATCCGTTTTTGTCGAGCTTGCGAACATTGCCCCAGAGCCGAGATAATCTGCGCCGTGATTTTGCGCCTCAAGAGCCTGTTCAATTGTTTTTGCTGTCACACCAATGATTTTATCTTCTCCGAGAAGCTTTCTTGCTTCTTCCACAGGCATATCATTCTGCCCGATATGAACACCGTCCGCACCGGATTTTAGAGCGATTTGGATATTATCATTAATCAGCAAAGGCACATGATACACACTGCAAATTTTTTTGAGTTCGATGGCTTCTTTCAGAAAAGAATCAAAATCCAGATTTTTTTCACGAAGCTGTACACAGGTAACTCCGCCTTTCAGTGCTTCTTCAACCTGCTGTGCAAGCGTTTTTCTGCCAAGCCAGTGCCTGTCTGTGACAGCATAAAGACGCATCATTTCAGGATTAATTTTCATAAATATTTTCCTTTCCGGATTATTAAAATTTCTGATAATCCGCTTTTCTATCGAGCGTTTCAGAATCCAGATGATAGACAGCATCTATGATTCTGTTCCGGAAACTGGCATTGCCTTCATAAGGTGCAAGATGTTTCAGAGCGATTTCACCACAGACACCCATTGCGCAGACCGCAGTCACGGCTGATTCAAGAATTCTTTCCGGATTTGCCGTAATGAATGCTGATATCAGTGCTGAAAGCTGACATCCTGAACCTGTTACGGATTTCATCATAGAACAGCCGTTCCGGATGCAGTATGCATGATTTTTATCGGCAATGATATCTATCTGTCCGGTGACGGCAATCACTGTATCCTGTTCCGAAGCAATCATCTTGATTAAATTTATCATCTCCGGAAGATTTTCTTCCGTAATCCGGTCAGAACTGACAGCATCCACGCCGTGAGATTTTGTTTCATGGCAGAATAATGCCTTGATTTCAGTCAGATTCCCCCGGATAACATCAAAACGGATTTCTTTCAGCAGAGACTTTATAGATTCCGTTCTGAAACGGGAAGCCCCTGCACCTACCGGGTCGAGCACAACAGAATGATGCCGTTCGTTTGCGATTCTGCCGGATTTCCGCATAGCGGAAAGCTTATCCGGATTCAGTGTCCCTGTATTGAGCAGTAAGCCGTCACATAATGCCGTAATTTCAGCAGATTCTTCCGGGCAGTCGGCCATAATCGGCGAACTGCCCGAAGCAAGCAGAATATTCGCACAGTCATTCGCCGTGACATAATTTGTAATACAATGAATATGCGGTTTCCGGCTTCTGACCTGATTCAAAAATTCTCCAAACATGATTTCAGGATTCTTTCTGTAATTTTAGAACATTGGCTTTTCTGAGCGATTCCACCAGAATGACGGAAAGAATCGCCCCTCCGCAGGCAGAAATCAGAAACGGCACAACATAGGCATAGAATGCGATTTGTCCGGCATCTTTTCCCATGATGAAAATTGCAATCGGATAGGCAGCCAGTCCGCCGAGTATTCCCGAACCAATGGCTTCGGCGATATAGGTCAGCCATGTATTTTTGGTTTTATAATACATAAATCCGCAGAGAAGTGCCCCCAGCATACTGCTGAATGCCAGTGGTGTGCCGAGGCCGAGCAGATTCCGGATAAGGCTTGCCACAAATGCCACACCCACTCCATACCAAGGGCCTAACAGCACAGAACATAAAATATTTACCATATGCTGAACGGGTGCGCATTTACTTCCGAATACTGGTATGGATAACATACTTCCGACAACAGCGACAGCGCAGAGTACTCCTGCCAATACGATTTTTTTAGTTTTGTTCTGATTCATGATTCATTTCTCCTTTTTGAAAGCTTTGAGAGAACCGCAGATAACAGCGTCCTCTCAGAATAAAAACAATTATCCCATAAGACAATCGGTCGAAACTTACTGGTTTCCTCTCACGCCGGAACACGGCTTCCCTCGCTGTTATCTCAGGCAAAAGACGCTCCTCAGTTGCCCGGTTATGCAGTTTTTTCTCCTCCTTTCAAAAGAAAAGAGACATCCCGAAAAATCAGAATGTCTCCGTAATCATCAGATTTGCTTGACTTCCTACGGCGGCATTATCCGCATCAGGTAGAAGGGTCGGAACTCCGCTGTTCCCTCTCAGCCTGAAAAACAAGCTCCCCTGTATAGAAATATATTATATCACAGAAATATTTCTAAAATATGAACTTTTTATTATATATTTATGAATAAAATCAAACTTTACTTTTTTCAGAATTTGTGCTATAATAAAGCAAAAACATCAGGAGGATTTTTTCATGATAATCGAAATTGATAACTTATCCGCTCCCGAATTACAGCCGTTTCTGTGTACAAACGAGAATCAGCTTCTGCACTGGAATGAACCCGAACAAGGACTTTTTATTGCTGAAAGCCCGAAAGTCATCCGCCGTGCGCTTTCCGCAGGCTATGAGCCGATTTCCCTGCTGTGTGAGAGAAAATATATCACAGGACAGGCACGAGATATCATTGCACAATGCGGAGAAATTCCAGTCTACACTGCGGATTCTGATATTCTGACAGAAATCACAGGCTTTAAGCTGACACAAGGCATTCTGTGCGCCATGAAACGGCACATTCTGCCGGATGCAGAACAGATTTGTCAGAATGCTTCCCGAATCGCAGTTCTGGAAGATATTATGAATCAGACAAATATCGGAGCAATTTTCCGTTCTGCGGCGGCACTGGGAATGGATGCCGTTCTGCTGACTCCCGGATGCAGTGACCCGTTATACAGACGTTCCGTGCGGGTAAGCATGGGAACGGTCTTTCAGATTCCGTGGGCATACCTGGACAGCAATTCTCCTGATTATGTTACATTTCTAAAAGAAAAATCATTCCGGACAGTGGCAATGGCTCTCCGGAATGATACGCTCTGTATTGATGATGAAAGACTTGCTTCCGCTTCCCGGCTTGCAATAATTCTCGGCACGGAAGGCGAAGGACTGAAAGAATCTACTATCCTGAACTGTGATTATACTGTTAAAATTCCGATGTTTCATGATGTCGATTCTTTGAACGTCGCTGCTGCAAGTGCTGTTGCTTTCTGGGAACTGCGGAAAAAATCAGAAACTTATCCGAAATAATTCAGAATTGAAATTGCTCTCATCACATGACTGTCATCCAGTCCATAAACGAGCTGGGGCTTATCCTCCATCATGACCGCCCGTCGCGTCTGGACAAGAAAATATCTGAGCCACTGCCAGTTAAAATCATCATCATCCAGAATAACAAAACTTTTCACGCAGGGCTTATCCAGAAGCCACGAACGGATTTCCAGCGGTCTGCCGTTTTCGCCGAGCAGACTATAGGGCGTAAATCCGGATAATTTCAAATCATACTGATACAGATATTTATGAAATAATTTTAGGTTATCGCTTTCGCTGATACTGATTACTTCTTCCAGATGATTGGCTTTGAGAAATTCCGGATAGCCCATTCGCCATGAAGAAGATAAAATAATATCTGCACCAGTAGCATCTACAATCTGTTTCAGTCTTGCGACACGTTCTTCCTGTACGATATTATTATCTGTATAATCATGCATCACGCCATCAATATCCAGAAAGATAACTTTCTGATATTGCTGTTTTTTGTAATTTTCCCTTACTGTTTTATCCAGCATAGGAAAATCAATATAATTTTCCATAGAGCACCTCACTGCGCCAGAAGTATTTTTTTCAGCATGACTGCATCATAGATATTAATCGTGCCATCTCCGGTAAAGTCGAACAAATCCGCAGTTTCTTTGGAATCGAATGGCTTTTTGCCGTGAAGCATCTGATATAATCTGACAAGATGGGCAACAGTATATGTTTTTTCAGGAGTTGTACCGTCAGGTTCTGTACCGCCGACAAGGGCACCATCCGCATAGACGCAGACATTCGGGCATTTTTCGGCGAATTCGACACCGCCGACGATATTGTCATAATCTTCGATATCGTCTTTGATGCCCTGTCTGCTCCAGTCGTTGGAAGAATCCCAGTTATCGCCGTAATACATTCCCAGAATGAACTGGTATTTCTTATTTGAGTTTGCAATTGCATAACCTGGCCAGGAGATTTCTACATAATAGATATCATCTTTATACTGCACTGGCTGAGAGAGAATTGCTTCTTTTCCGCTGACTTCGGTCTGTACCTGGTCATAAGTCTTCTGAAGTACGAAACTCGACGGGATGCCTTTATTATTTTCAAATTCCTTAATGCTGAAATAATATCTGACTGAAATATCCGTATGTGCTTCAAGAGAATCCGTATTCACAAAGAATGTGAGCTTCGTCACACCTGCGCCGGTAGATTCGGGAGAATCACAACAATATCCAGATACCCAGAATGCATTGCCGGAGAATAAGGCAGTATCATCTTCTTTTTCGGCTGGAGGAAAATTTTCTTCGGGCTTCATATCAGATGTACCGTAACGGGCATACAATCCGGCAGCCGCGCCCACAAAAGCGGCATTATAATCGATAGTGACTTCATTATAAATCCAGTCAGCAGTGATGTCGTTATGCTGGTCATCTTCGTCAGGCCCTCCGACAAGTGCTCCCCAAAGCACATGTTTTTGTTCAGCCGTATCTTCTGCCATTGTCAGACCAGATGCTGCCCTGTGATGCGGATATTTTGCAGCATTATCACCATAGCCAACAACATAGCTCCTGTTGATAGGATTATCTCCGATAAGATATTCCATCTGTCCAAGTGCCCAATCAGAAAAATAATATGCCGGATGACTTTCATCATACAAATCTTTTCCGTTCTGATATTTATCATAAACCAGAGCACAAAACTGCGCCGCTGTATTATATCTTGCACTTCCCCATGTATTCAGCCAGAAATATCCTGCCGGGGTGATAGTTCCTGCCTCACCTGTAATAAAGGCATTAACAGCCTTTGCTTCCATATACCAGAAATCAATTTTTTCGTAGGGATTTCTTCCGGCGGCAGTTCTGTATTCCTCGCATACTTCCGGGTAAATTTCCTGAATTCTTCCCAGCAGAATCGAAACACCATTCCACATATCATTCCAACAGAGCACATATCCCGGAGGGGCATAATAATCGACATACTCGATGCTCTGTTCCAGGTACCAGTGATTTTCTGTAATCAGATACAGCCAGCAGGCTGCAAAGCAGAAATCATCTTCCCATTTGCTGGATGTATAATAACTTTTAGGCCCGTCCGCACCCTGTCCGACTTTTTTTTCATTTTTAGCTGCAAAATTGAACAGTGCTTTTGCATAATCAAGACACTTATCTGCATAATCAGGGTCAGTGTCCTTAAAATTCAGATAGTTGATAGCCAATGCTGCCGCCGTTTCGGAAACGTCATCCGTTGTCGGAAGGGCATCCGTAGCAAAATAAGCCGGTCTTGCCATGGCATCAATTTCAGGAGACTGCCAATAAGAATGGTCAATATCGCCGTCGCCCACCTGATAGCAGAATGCAATGACATCCCCGTTTTTATCTCTGAACGTGCTTTTCATGAAGTAGTCGCAGAAATAGCGGCACAATGTTTCAGCATGTTCTGACTGTCCTGTCTGTTCATAAGCATCCCGAAATTCATAATATCCCCATGAAACCAACGAACCGGCATAGGCTTCTGGCAGACCAAATTTCACATGGTCGCCGGCATCGTGAAACCCTCCGGAAACATCTACATAACCATCTCCGTCCGGGTCGAGAACATCCCGATATTTCTTAATAAAATCTGCTGAAAGATTCGTGCCGTTTTCCTGTTCATCCATAGGCTGAAGCAGAACTTTGGAGTCATATACATGACAGTTTCCGCGCCACGAAAGCAGATTATTTTCCGCCACATCCGCACCGCACATATTCGCATCATAAAAGTACATCGAATATTGCAGAAGTTTTGCCCAGTTAGCATCTACAGAAGCATAATCTTCCTGATTGGGCGTTGTTTTCGCTGATGCAGAATATGGCAACATACTGCATGACATGACAGCACTCAACAGCAGAGCCGTCAGTTTTTTAAATTTCATAACATCTGTCCTTTCTGGAAACACATTTTCTTATTTATTATAGCATAAACTGTCGGCTTCTGCAAGTATAAATTTCCGGAATTGACAATTTTTCTTGAATATGCTATAATGAAAAAAATGTTATCCGGTCAAACACGAACAAAATTCCATCACCTGAAAGGGAGGAAGCACATGAACAGCTATATTTTATCACTTGACCAAGGTACAACTTCTTCCAGAGCCGTATTATTTCATCATCATGGCAGAAAACTCTATTCTTCTCAGTACGAATTTCCACAGAGATTTCCTCAGACCGGATGGGTAGAGCATCAGCCTGAAGAAATTCTCGCTACAGAATTACAGGCCGTCCGTGACTGCATTGCATGGCTCGAAGCTAACGGCGGAACAGTTTCCGAAATCGCCTCTATCGGGATTACCAATCAAAGAGAAACTACTATCCTTTGGAATAAACATACCGGAAAGCCCGTCTATCCTGCCATTGTCTGGCAGTGCCGGAGAACTGCTGATTTCTGTAAACAGCTCGAAGAACAGAATCTAAATGAATTTTTCAGACAGAAAACCGGACTCCTGATTGACCCGTATTTTTCTGCAACCAAAATCAGATGGATTCTCGATTATGTTCCAGATGCACGGAAACAAGCCGAAAACGGTGAACTTCTGTTCGGTACGGTGGATAGCTGGCTTATCTGGAATCTTACCGGCAGAAAAGTTCATGTTACAGATTATTCCAATGCATCCCGGACAATGCTGTTTAATATTCATACCCTCGAATGGGATAAAGACATTCTGGAATTACTGAACATTCCGTCCTGCATTCTGCCGGAAGTCCGGAACAGTTCCGGAGATTTCGGCAGAACGGAGGCTTCCCTGTTCGGAACGGAAATTCCGATTTCAGGCTGTGCAGGTGACCAGCAGGCGGCTCTGTTTGGTCAGAAATGCTTCCGGAAAGGCGATATCAAGAACACTTACGGCACAGGCGGATTTCTCCTGATGAATACCGGAAACACCCCGATTCAGAGCCGTCACGGACTTCTGACAACAATCGCATGGGGAATTGATAAGCAAATCACCTATGCGCTGGAAGGTTCTGTTTTTATTTCCGGAGCGGTTGTGAAATGGCTTCGGGATGAGCTTGGTATTATCAGGACAGCAGAAGAAACCGCCGGAATTGCACAGAGCATTCCCGATAACGGAGGGGTTTATTTTGTTCCGGCATTTGTCGGACTTGGCACACCCTACTGGAACAGTAAAGCAAGGGGACTGATTTGTGGTCTGACACGCGGTGCAGGAAAAGCACATATCATCCGTGCCGCGCTAGAAGCAATCGCCTATCAAACAGCAGATGTTATCAAAGCAATGGAACAGGACACTGGAAAACTCGGCTTGATTAAAGCTGACGGCGGTGCATCTCAGAATGATTTTCTGATGCAGTTTCAGGCAGATATTCTGGACAGAAACATCATCCGGCCGGAAAATACAGAATCAACAGCATCCGGAGCGGCATTTCTGGCAGGGCTTGGCTCGGGAATGTGGCAAAATCAGGAAGAAATCAGTCAGCTATCTGAAAATTTCAGGGAATTTCATTCTTCTATGGATTCCGGGCAGAGAGAAATTCTGCTTAACGGCTGGAATACTGCGATAAACCGCAGTTTATAACTTGTTATACAAAAGCTGTTCAGCTAAAACTGAACAGCTTTAATTTTATTTAATAATCCAATATGCCTATCAAAACGCCTCTTGCTTCATCATATTCAAACGTACAGGTCGAAAGCAGTAACAGACGGCAGGAAACATCCACAGGAAAATCAAGAGAATAATTAGCTGACTGCACCAGATATTCTATATATTCCTGATATTCAGAATCTGAATTAAATTCAGTCTGATATATCATATCATTACTGGGTACTGTCAAATATGCAAAGAAACTGACTGAGTGAATTTCATCATCAAGAATCAGAAAGCCTTCCGGATGAGTCTGCATGAACGCTTTTTCTTTATATAAAGAAACATCCGCAAACATTGCCCGGTCTTCAATATTATGTGCATAAACAATAGAAGTATATCCCGAAAAATCGTGCTGACAGCGATAATCCAGAAACGGACACCCCAGTTCATAATTATACTGGCCATCAAAACCGTTATGCAGATAGAAATCGTTATCCTTCGCCTGTACAACAGGATAATCAATATTGGTATCCGGAATGTAAATCCATCCGACTGCTGCATGATTGACCTCCTCACAGGAAATGAGCAGGGATTCAGCAAAATTTTCAGTTATTTCCGGAACAGATTCGCTTTCCGGAAATGCAGAATCCGTTTCTGTTGCTACGGAAACTTCTTCTGTTTCGATGAGAATTTCCGGCCGGATATTCTCAAATAATTCCAGTTGGCTTCTGATTGCAGTATTTATCTGTTTTTCCGGCAGATATGTTTCACTATAATATCTCCATCCACAGTAGACACCTGCTACTGCCAGCACAGCAACAAGCAGTTCCATGACCGGCAGCTTCATTTCTTTTTCTGTTTCTTTTTCCGGATAAGAATCAGCAAAATGACAATCATAAAAGATATGATTCCCATACAGATTATCCAGAATTTTCCGTCTTTGCCCTGATAACCTGTAAACGGTGTCAAAATACCGCTTGTCCGTCTTGATGGTGTTGTTTCGGATGGTGTATCATTTGATGCAGAAGTTGTAGTTACTGTTTCTGTCACAGAAATTCCGCCGGAATTTTCATCTCTGGTGATTTCTGTCGTTTTGGATTCCACCACTGTCGGAGAATCAGTTTCTGTAGCGGAAGAATCATCCTCAGTAACAGAAGCAAAAAAAATCCATTTGAATTCAATTTCGCCTTCAACATACCCCTCATCATCAGGGCCAATAAGCACATGTTCGCCGTCCTTATCCACGAGCCGATGCCCGTTATCCACATTCTGGAGCACATCTAAATTATTCCAGATGACTTCTGCCCGAAGCACATGACTGCCTCCCGGCTCGTAGAAACCAAGATTTTTATAGTGTTCTGTCAGGTCAATATTTCCATGACCATTGACATCCCCTCGATAGAATTCTTCTCCATCAAGATAGAAAACACATTCACATCCTTTTTCCAGATTGATTTCACCGGCTCGATAAAGTGGTTCTACATAAAAATAAATATAATAAGCATGGTCTTCACGCAGATTCATAAGCTGGACACTTTTGGAATATATCTGCCCATACTGCATATTCTCCACACGAAAAAAATACTCTCCTGTTGCAGAGTTGACAGCTCTGCCCTGGTCATCAAGAGCGGCCAGACGTTCCGGAAGGCCTTTTACCGCCCCATCGGGCAGTGTAATTTCCGCGAAAGTCGTTATGCTATTACAGAAAAGGAGCACGAGACAACCTGTCAAAACAATAAAAAATTTTTTTACATTCATTTTGCTGTCTCCTTCCTATTTATTAACAAACTTTATAATTACAACAGAATTTCAATAAAGCTATGCCACTATCATATTAGCATTATAACACAAAACTCCCTATTTGTCAAGCCTGCGGAGTCACAGGTATGTGTTCAAGAAACGTTGGCAAACAAATCAGAAGCAATATCGGGAAAATTCTCTTACAAGCTTGAATCCTGG